>JBQCCH010000562.1:0-3064 GCA_051962375.1 Tepidisphaeraceae bacterium | reverse complement strand
GTCGCTTTGCCCTGCGCAGCATTCGCACTGTCGCCCAAGGCGAAGTCGGTCGGACGGACATCTTTGTAGCTCATCGATTCAGCATGCCCGTCAAGAAACGCGACATTCCCCTTCTGCTGGCGTGAGTGCAGCGTGAAATTCAGCACAGCGTTTTGGCCGGCCGTCACGCCGGTTTCCACCCATTGCCACTGCATGTATTCCACGCCGTTCAGCGAGGTCGAGGGCGTCACGTTGACGGCCGGATACGGGCGAAGCACCGATGCGTTCCACGCGTAGCGCCCTTCACTGAAGGCGATCACCTGCGACGAGCGATGAAAGCTCGTCGCCTTGCGGTAGATCATCACGCCGTTGAAGCAGTAATTGGTGTTGCTGTAGGCCGCCGGCGCCTGGCCCGAAATCGGGAAATCGATCGCGGCGGGGCAACGGAAGACTTGGCTGTTCGCCAGCGTCATCACCTTATTGCCCGGCAGGTAGCGACCGCCAAGGTAAGGCATCAGATGACGGTGGACATTGTCGACCCCCGGATTGTTCGGGATTGCCGGGCTGTTCGGATCCGCGCCCGGCGCGCCATAAAACATCGCAGCCCACGGCTTCCAAGAGTTGTCCCGATCGACATTCGGAAACGCGAGCTTGTTGTCATTCAGGTAAAGGACCAAGGCGCTGCCGCACTGACGGAGGTTGGACAGGCACTTGACGGTGTTGGCCTGGTCGCGGGCTCGGGCGAGTGTCGGCAGGAGGATTGAAATGAGCAACGCGATGATGCCGATCACCACGAGCAATTCGACCAAGGTGAAACCGCCTCGCCGCTGACCACGGGATGGGAAGGGACGCTTCAACATAGGACTCTCCGCAAGAGATGGGGTGCTGCCGGCGACTTCAACGCCGCCAGGCATCAGCATAGTAATAACGATGAATTTTCCTTTTGTCAAGCGATTGACAAAACTTTTTCAGCCGGTATTCTGTTACCATCGGTTCCCTATGGCTGCCACCCTCGCTCAAATCGCTTCGCTGGCCAACACCCATATGTCGACGGTGTCGCTCGTTCTGAACGGCAGGCAGCACCATCGCGTTTCGAAGGCCACCCGCGAAAAGATCGAACGCATCGCCCAGGAATTAAATTACCGTGCGAATCGCAATGCCCAGGGGCTTGTCTGCGGCAAGACGCGCACGGTCGCCCTGCTGTTGAATCGGCTGACCAATCCGTTCTATGGCGCGTATGTGTCGATGCTCGAGACCGCCTTTGAGTCGGTCGGCCTGCATGTGAGCCCTTTCGAGACGCGCTCGGATAACGAACGCGAGCACGAGCTGATGTCCCTGTATCGCCAGGGCGTGTGCGACGTGATCATCAGCTTGGCCCACCACATCCTGGATTTCGACGGCGTGGTGCTCGGCCAGCCGGTCATCGCGCGGATCAACGATTATGACGGCCGCGTGTCGGCCAAGTGCGCGTTGAGCCACGTCGTGGTCGATTACCGCCCCGCCATGCGGCAGTTGATGCCGCACCTGCATGCGGCCGGCTTCAAGCGCATGGGGCTTGTGATGCACCGCAATAACGAGCCCTACCCGGCCCGCAAGACCGAATCCCGCTACGCCGGCATGGTGCGACAGTTGCTGGATCAGTCGGACATCGAATGCGGCCCGATGCAGCAGATCGTCGCCCATGAAAATGATCCGCTCCAGAGCTGGTTCGATGCCGCAACCACCCTGCTGAATCGCGATCCGAAGATCGACGTGCTTTTGGTGCACACGATGGATCAGGTCGTGCCCGTCATCGCGGCGGCCAAGCAGCTGGGGCGAACGATCGGCAAGGATCTGGGGCTGGTGACTTTCGACGATCCGCCGATCAGCGAATGGTTGGAAGGCGGCATCACCGTGGTGAGGGAACCGAGTAATCTGGTCGTTGAGGGGTTGGTGGAATTGGCCTTGGCGTGCATGGACGGAACGCCCGAGCAGCGCAGCCAGCGGGTTGAAGCGCAGCTCGTCACCCGCGCGTCCACTCGGGCCGTTCACGTCTGAACCCGTCGTACGCAGGATTAAACGATTAAGACACGAAGCAGTAGTACTGACGGGGATTCTTTTTCGGGGCTATGTCAAACGTTTGACATAGGGGATTGGTGGTGCCCGGCCTAGTGCCGGCGCACGGTTGGTTTTCGCTCCTTGGCCGGAGCGGGAGGGTTTCATGTCCGTGAAAATGTATGTGACGATCGTTGGGATCGGATTGACGGCGCTGGCGCAGGGTTCACCGGCGGCATTGCTGTCGTCGTTTGTGAAGGCGGACCTGTCGGGCGGCACGGGGAGCACGCCCCGGCTCACGACCGCCGACACCGGGACCGATCCGCATGGGTACGGCGTCAACGTCAATGTGAATACAAATGCGTTGGATAGCGTCGGCGTGTTCGGCAATGTGCTCTCCTCCAGCGAGTACCTAGGCGGAACGGGAAATGCCGGCGGCGGTGGCGTGGCGGCGTCCGGCGGGGATACCGCAAACCAGACCAATACCGGCAGCACCGCCGTCGGGCCCCGGTCGTTCACCGCGCCGGCGAATACCCAAGGCACGCTGACGGTCACCGGCTTCGCATTCGCCTCGGCAGCGAACGTCGGAACCTCTCCGTTTCTCGGGTCCAATCGCGCGGCGACGTTCCGGATCAGCGTGCTCTGGTTTGGATCCGATGGCGCGGCCGGCGGAACGGGGTCGGCGGCTGACGCGAACCTGGTCAACGGCACGCACACGTATGTCGATGTTGACGCGACGGCGTATCAGCTCGACACCAGCGACGGCACCAGCAGCGGCACGCAGAGCGGCGGCGTCTATTACGTCAAGCTCAATCCGGCCGACTACCTCACGCTGAATCTGACGACCAATGACGGCGCGACCATCAAGAACAACTTTCGCGTCCTGATCGCCCCCGCGCCGACCGACTCGGCAAGCGTGCGCTTCAAGACCAATCTCAGCACCAACACCACGTTCAGCGGCACGCGACTTACCGTGGCCGGCTCGTTTACGCCGGTGCCGGAGCCCGCGTCCTTGGCGCTGGTTGGCGTGGCCGGCGCGGCCCTGGTCCGC
>JBQCCH010000561.1:0-3923 GCA_051962375.1 Tepidisphaeraceae bacterium | reverse complement strand
TGGCAAGTGGTGGAATCACTCTGGGCGAGCGAAAAGCTGGGGCTGAACCGGTTCGTGACGGAGCAGCCGCCCTATCACCTGCTGGATCGGCGGATCGAACGGGAACTGATTCCGGCGTGCCAGACGTATGGGATCGGCATCATTCCGTGGAGCCCGCTGGCGGGCGGGTTTTTGACGGGCAAATACCGCAAGGCCACCCCGCCGCCGGCTGACTCACGCTTCGGCGACGCCCACCACATGCGGGCGGGCATGCTCAAGAACGACGCCGCCCTGGCGACGGTGGAAAAGCTCGAAGCCTTCGCCAACACCAAGAGCGTGCCGCTGAGTCAATTGGCCCTGGCCTGGTGCATGAGCAAGCCGGGCATCACCAGCCCGATCATCGGCCCGCGCACGATGGAGCAGCTGGAAGACAACCTCAAGGCCGCCGACCTGACGCTGAGCGAAGCGGATCACAAAGAAATCGACCAGATCTGCCCGCCCGGCGAACACGTGGCGTCGTTCTACAACGCCAGCTTCGGACCGCATCCGTATCGGGTGTGAGGAATCACGGCAGTCCGCGCCGGCGGTCCGGTCACGGCGGATCAAATTGTTCAGCGGAGCGTCAGTGCGGCGATGGCGAACCCATGGCCGTAGCCCGCCAGATAAACGGTCCCGTCTGCTGCGGCCGTCGCGTCCAGTACGGTGCCGATGGCGCTGACGTAGACCGCCTGCTTCCCCGCGAACAACACGCCGACGCTGGAATCGGGCGAAGGATCAAAATAAGCCACCTTCCTGGCCACCGGTGCAGCGTTAATCGCCACGACATTACCACGGGCGTCGAGTTGAACGTGGATGCTGGTTTGCAGCGTTCCGGCGGCCGAGCGATGCGTCGTGAGTCGGCCGGCGCCGCCGAGCAACAAGACATCGAGCACGTAGCCCCCGGAGGTCGTCGGCGAAAGGTTGACCAAATGCACCGACGGTCGCGTGGTTGTGGGGCGTCCGTCGGCGCTGGTCCAGGGACGCATGGTGTCGAGCCATCGGTTCAATGCCGGCTGCAGCAAGACCTTGCCGTTTGTGCCGAAACCTTTCACCGGATGGGCATTGGTGTCGTACAACTGCACGGCCGCCTGATAATCAAGGAATGAGGCGATCCGATCCGGCGCGATGACTTGCGGTCGGCCGGCGGGCCCTTGGATATTTTGGTTGGTCCATTGGCCGGTCTTCGTCAGCGGGACGCGCACCCAGGCCAAGTCATCGCCGTGCCAGTAGTCCGTGGGATTCACGCCGATGAGGTCTGCGTGACCGTCCGCGTAGACGATCGCATCGGGGAAATATCCGAATGCCTGGCCCTTCTGCGCAAACCAATAGTCGAGCGAACCGTTGGCCTGCAGGTGAGAGGCGCCGTTCTGGCTCAGGACCAATGCCGAACCATCGGGCAGCGCCTTGAGCTTGAACGGCGTCCCGAGCCATGCCGAGGTGGCGGCGGAGAACATGACTTTTCCTGCCGAGCCGAAGGATGACACGAGCTTGCCGTTGGCGTCGTAGAGGGCAAAGACGTCTCGAACGACACCGTGGATCGTACTCGTGCCGGCCGCTAACACGCGTCCGCCGCGAAGCGGCACGATGCACAGGGCAGCTTCGTTGGCACCGCCGAAATTCGTCGTCACCTGATGGATCGATAGGCCGTTGGAGGTGGGGGTGGCGGCGGCGTACTGTCGCGATTCGAGTGCTTCGGCAAGTGGGGCCATCGACATTTTATCGGCCATTCGATGGCTGGAAGACGACTGCACGTCGTTCGGTGATGTCGGACGCTTGTTGAAAATGACAATGGGGACGACGGAGTGTCCAACATCGGTTCGCGTGAGCCTCATCGTCCGTTGGCGCGAGCAACCTCGTCCGCTGTCGCGAGCGTCCTCGTCCGGCACCTGGGATCTGCGGACATTTCTACTGTGGTCAAAAGGCGGACATTTATATTGAGGTTGGACAGCGGGCATTTTAAGGCCGCATTTTTGGGGGGACGGCGGTACAACGGGGGAGGGGCGGGGTGCGGAGAAAATCGGTGAAGGGGGACGGTCGTGGGGGCTCGAGGGAGGGCGGGTGAGGATCGGGGGTTGGTTTTCGTGGGGCGGCGGGTCTGTTTTTCGGCACGTAAGTCACTTGGCAACCGGGGCAATCTGTGTCGCGGCCGCGCGCGGGGCTTGGCGGGATGTAAGTGATTTCGGACGCTGTGGTTGCGTTCAAAATGGGGTCGAAAGTGAAAACAAAAATGGCAGGAACGGCCGGGCGCGGGGTTTGGGGACTTAGGGGCCGGGCCGGGGCGGCGCGGATTGGGGGCGGCGTGGGGAGCGGATTCGGATTGTTGCGGACCTGCGATGCCGGGCCGGGCGGCTTTCGCGATCGGGCTTCCCGGGTTACAGTTCTGCCCTAACTCAACCTGCACTCACTATGTATCGAACCTGGGTCATCACGCGTCACACGTTCTTCGAGGCCATCAGCCAGCCGATCTATTCGCTCCTGCTGGGGCTCGGGGCGGCGATCCTGGTGATCTTCATGTTTCTGCCCTTCTTCACGCTGGGCGAGGACACGGTGATGTTTAAGTCGGTGGGGTTGGACATCATCCTGCTGCTGGTGCTGCTGACGACGCTCTTCGCGACGAGCCGCTGCATTCACGAAGAAATTGAAGACCGCACGATGCTGACGCTGATGAGCAAACCCGTCAGCCGGCTGGAAGTGTTGCTGGGCAAATACCTGGGGCTGTCGCTGTCGGCGGCGCTGGGCGTGGGGCTGCTGGGGATCCTGCTGTGCCTGTGCACGTGGTGGCGCATTCCCGGCGATTACATGATCAACAATCGCTCGATCGACGAGCGTGAAATCCAGAACCTGGCGAACCTGCGGTACGCCCATCTGGCGGGGTTGTATCCGAGCCTGGTACTGGTGTGGCTGCAGATCAGCGTGCTGGCGGCGATCAGCGTGGCGATTTCCACGCGGTTCAGCCTGGTGGTGAATCTGCCGGCGGTGATTCTGGTCTACATCGCGGGCAACCTGACGCGGTTCGCGGGGGATGTGCTGATCGGCAAGGGCGTGTTCGTCAAGGCGGTGGCCTGGGTGGTGACGACGATCCTGCCGTTTCTGGAAGTGTTCGACCTTCGCAAGTACGCCGTCTACGGACAGATCGGTCTGGGCGACAGCGATTCGATCAACACCACGCCGCTGCATTTCATCTGGGAAAACACGGGGCTGGCCGTGCTGCACGCGGGCTTTTATGTGGCCTTTGCGTTGTCGATCGGGCTGCTGATCTTCCGCAATCGCGAACTGGGCGGAAACGAAGGGTAACGGGGCTTGCGTGATGCGAACTACGTCATGCAAGGCAGATGAGTGAAAACGTGAGGACGTGAAACAGCGTTTTTTTTACTCTCTTCACGTTTTCGCTGTTCGTGCTTTTGCTTCCGATACTCAGCAACGCTCAGAAAAGCTCCGGCTGCTTCGGGTCTTTGGCGACGGACTCAAACGATCCGTCGGCCACCTGCGTGGTGAGGACCGCGCCTTGCTTGATCTCTGAGGCGCTGCGGACGATCGCCCCGTTTTTAAGGGTGGTGATCGAATACCCCCGAGAGAGCACGCCGCGGGGGTTGAGGGCTTCGAGCTGGCGCTGCATGCCCTGAAGGCGGCCCGACGCTTCGACGAGCCGGACCCGCTGCTTGTGATTGAGCGTGGCGCCAAGGGCCTTCACCTGTTGCCGGGCCATGGCGACGCGAGCCGCGGGGTGCTGGGCATGCAGCCGGTTATCCAGACGGAGCACCCGCTGCTGGGCCTGGCGGAGCAGCGCGGTGGCGGCGGAAGTCAGATGGCGCTGGCGGTCGTCGAGCAGTTGGCGCAGGCGATTGATGCGGTCGGTCGGACGACGAAACGCCTCATGCCGGACGATCGCCATCAGCCGGTGCCGC
>JBQCCH010000560.1:0-2304 GCA_051962375.1 Tepidisphaeraceae bacterium | reverse complement strand
CTGGCGTTTTACGACCGCACGGTCACGGCCAGCGGCGTGGAGAGCGGGTTGAAGGACCGCGTCGCCACGCTCCGCGACCCGGCCAGCTTTGCGGCCGAGCAATGGCAGTTGGTGGATGGCGCGTTCACCTACGTGAGCGGCGACCACAAGTTGAAGCTGCTGCGCGTCAACCCGGGCAAATAGCGACCGGCGGACGGCTATTTTTTGCCGTAATTCACTGTGACGATCCCGGCTGTGCCGCCGCGGACGGCGAACTCGCCGACGACCTGCATCTTGCGCGGCTTGAGGATGGCCACCAGGTCATCCATGATCGTGTTGACGACGCCCTCGTAGAAAATGCCCTTGTTGCGGTAGGCGAAGAAGTAGAGCTTCAGGCTCTTCATTTCGACGCAATATTTGTTGGGCACGTAGGTGACGGTGATGGTCGCAAAATCGGGCTGGCCGGTGACGGGGCAGACGCTGGTGAATTCGGGGAAGACGAATTGGATTTCGTAATCGCGCTCGGGCCGGGGGTTGGGGAAGGCTTCGAGGATCTGTCGCGGTTGAGCGATCTGCTGTTCGGTCAGGACCGACCGCTTGCCCAGTTCTTTCAAGTTCAGCTTGGCCATAAGGGGAGGGAGTATAAGTGAATCGGGCGATGAGTTCGACGCCCGCTCCCGGGCGGGCGGGATCAGCGTTGCAGTGAGCTGCCGGTGACGAGCAGGTTGGCGCTGAGGGCTTGGTCGAGCAATGCACGACCGGTGGGCGCGCGCCCAACTGGCGCGGGATTGGCCGGCGCGGAGTCGGCGGGCGCGGGACCAGAAGGCGTTGAGCGTGCGACGACCGTTGGCGCGAGCTCCAGGGCGGACGATTCGTACTGGGCGGGCGATTCGTCCAAGGCGGGGACGGCGGCGAGGATGCGGCTGAGCTTGAACATCCGTCGCTCGTTTCGCAGATGACACTGGGCGACGAGCGTCATCGCCCCGCCGATGCGCCGCACGAACATGGGCGTGACGGTGCGCTCGGAGCGTTTGCTGGCGGCATCCAGGTACGTGAGCACGACTCGGCGGCCGGCGATCAGGGCGGCGGCGACGTCGTCGGGGATGAGCGATTTCTGCGTGGGATCGGGACGCGGCTTGGCGGCGCCGCCCTGCAGCGCCAGCGCCTGGGCGAGCGTGAGGTCCCAGCCGCCATGCGGATGCAGCATTTTTTCCAACACGCGTGCGGTGGTGTGACAATCGGCCAGAGCGCGGTGGGCGGTGTCGACGGCGACTTCGAGACGGGCGGCGAGCTTCTGCAACCCGTTGCCCCCGCGGCCGAACTGCTTGCGAGCGATGCGGACGGTGTCGAGCAGCGCGTACTCGCCGATCTCGGTCGCCAGCGATTCACCCAGCCGGCGGCATTCGCCGTCGAAGAAGCCGATGTCAAACCCCACGTTATGGCCGACGAGGACGGCCCCCTGGATCAGTCGCTTGACGGCCGGCCAGACGTCGCCGAACGCCGGCTGGCCGATGAGCATGTCATTGCTGATGCCCGTCACCGCAGACGCCCCGCCGCTGATGGGCCGGCCGGGGTTGAGCAGTTGCTGATAGGTTTGAGCGACGGCGCCCCGTTCCAGGCGGACAACGCCGATCTCGACCATGCGGTCGCCGTAACTGAAGCTGGCGCCGGTGGTTTCTACGTCGATGACGCACAAGGGAAGGTCGAAGAGTCGAGTCGAATCCATGACAAACGTCGCTTCGCAGGCCGCGGCTCGGGGAGGAGAGGCGGGATTAAGATCGCAGGACAACCGGGAGAACACCCATGCGGTCCGATAATATAGCAACGACGCCGCCCGACGGACAGGGAAATCCCTATCGCGTCGGGCGTTATTGCGAAGTCTGGCGTGCGAAGCGGCCGCGGCGGCCGGGGAATTACATCTTCACGCCGATGATCGTGGTTTCGAACACCAGGTTGCCGTTGACCAGGCCCTGGACGGAGGAGCCGATGCGTCGGTGGCGCGACCATGTGAGCTGGGCGAGCAGGATGAGCGTCTGGCCGGGGACGACTTCGGCACGGAACTTGGTTTCGCCGAGCCCGCCGAACCCGATGAAGCCTTCCCACTTGAGGTATTGCTTAGTGTAGAAGCAGGCGAGCTGGGCGGCGGCTTCGAGCATGATGACGCCGGGAAGCAGCGGGCGGCCGGGAATGTGGCCGGGCACCCAGAACTCGTCGGCGCGGACGTCTTTGCGACCGATGATGGCGTTGATGGACTGATCGGCCCAGATGATGGCGTTCAGGTGTTCCATGTCGCCGCGCTGGGGATTGACGGCGCGAATGCCTTCC
>JBQCCH010000559.1:0-2900 GCA_051962375.1 Tepidisphaeraceae bacterium | reverse complement strand
TGGCGTTTCGGGTCTGACGCCTACCGCACATGCCCGTTGCCCGTGACGATCCACTTGTAGGTCGTCAGGTCGGTCGCGCCCATCGGCCCGCGGGCGTGGAGCTTGTCCGTGCTGATGCCGATCTCCGCCCCCAGCAGGTATTCGCCGCCGTCCGCCAGGCGCGTCGAGGCGTTCACCATCACGCTGGCCGAATCCACGCGGGCGGTAAATTCTTCGATCGCTCGCAGGCTGGTCGACAAAATCGCGTCGGTGTGGTGGCTCCCGTACCGGTTGATGTGCCGCACCGCTTCGTCAAGCGAGTCGACCACCTTGATCCCCACCGTGAACGCCAGATATTCCTCCGACCAATCCGCTTCCGTGGCCGGCTTCACCTGGGCGTTGACCGATTGCACCGCACTATCGCCGCGCACCTCGACGGCCTTTTCCTGCAGCGCCTTAACCAGCGGACCCAGGATTTTGCTGGCCGACTCGCGGTGCACCAGGATGTGCTCCACCGCGTTGCACACCGCGCCGCCGGGGTAGCTGGTTTTCGCGTTCACGCAGACGTCCAGCACCTGCTGCTCGATCCCGTCCAGGTTCCGGTCCACATAGATGTGGCAATTTCCGGTGAAGTGCTTCTGTACGGGAATGTTGCTGTCAGCCACTACCGCGCGGATCAACGACTCGCCCCCGCGCGGGATCACCAGATCGATGAATTTGTCGAGCTTCAACAGCAACGGCACCAGCGCCCGGTCCGTCTGTTCCACGATCTGCACCGCCGACTTGGGCAGGCCCGCTTGCGCGAGGCTCTCGGCGATGATTTTTGTGATCGCGCGGTTGCTGTGGATCGCTTCTTTCCCGCCCCGCAGGATGATGGCGTTGCCGCTCTTGAGGCACAACGCCGCCGCGTCGCTCGTGACATTCGGACCGCTCTCGTAAAAAAACAGGATCACGCCCAGCGGCACGCGGCGTTTTTCGATCCGCAATCCGTCCGGCCGGTTGTATCCCTCCAGCGTCTGGCCGACCGGGTCGATCTGGCCGGCGATCGATTCCACGCCCGCGGCCATCGCCTCGACGCGCTTTTCATTCAGCTTCAACCGCTCGATCAACGGCCGATCCAGCTTGGCGGCTTCGGCAGCTTCGATGTCCTTGGCGTTCGCTTCGATCAGGACCGCCGCCGACGCCCGCAGCGCCGCCGCCATCGCCCGCAGCGCCGCGTTTCGCTTCGCCCCCGTGGTCGAGGCCAGCTCATCCGCAGCCTCGCGAGCGTTTTTCCCCAGGGTTTCGACGTATTGTTGCGCGTCCGACATGGTCATGATGTATCACGAAAGGGGGGCCGATGGTAGACGATCCGTAAGTCGCCGAAAAACCGTCCCGGCCGTTCCTGCCATTTTGTTTTTCGCTAATCGCGACAACCCCCGGCCCGGCCAGACGTTCGGCCAAATAAAACCGCGCGCCAGTGCGACGGCCCTTGCCCAGCCCGCCACGTCACTTATCGCACGCAAAACGAACAAACCGCACCACCCTGAACGCGCCCCTTACGCAGTACGCAATACGCAGTACCCAACGTTTCACGTCTTCACGTTTTCACTCATCCCCAACCCCATTCCCAATTGCCAAAGAACCCCGGCCCGCCCTCACCGCTGCCGCCAAATCCTTTGTACCGCCCCGGCCAGAAAATTGCGGCGGAAAACTGGGGCGAAACTTAGGGGTCGAAGGGTTGGGTTCGCGACGACCGGAAAACAAATCCGCCGGCGCCGCGCCGGCTACCGATCCAGCGGGCTGATGCCGTTGTCGATCACGTCGAATTCCACCGTGTACGGCCCGCCCGTGACGGTCACGCCCGGCGGCAGCCCCTGGAAATCCACCGCCCGCGTCACATCGCTCTTGCCGATGTCGTCGGCCGACACGCGCAGCACTGCCGTCAGGCGTTGGCTCGGTTCGTCGCCGGTCAGCTTGCTCACCTGGTCGACCGGGCCATGAATCGTGACGTTGCGCACCACGGGCAGCTTCGGCTTCACGCGGAAGCGACCCTCCTGCGCGATCGGCCGCTCGATCACCACCGCCACGCTCGGAATCTGCCCGTCGATCTCCCGCGAGCCGACTTCGTACGACATCCGCACTTTCATCGGGCTGACCGTCAGTCGCGGAAACTCGCGCGGCGGCACCACCGTCTCTTCCACCGGTCGCCCGCCCGCCTGGTTGATCGTCTCCACGAGGTTGCCCCCGTCGATCATCAGGCGCGGGTGGTCCGAATTCAGCAGGCTTTCCACTTCCGATTGCGGCCCGCGCACGGTGACGGTGGGGGGATCAAACGTCACATGCTGCAACGACACCTGCGTGTTCGGCGGCAATTCCAGCCCGATCGCGCGGCTGGCGACATGTTCGACGGACACGCGCACCGTCGTCGGCGTCACGCTGTCGATCGTCACGCCGCTGTCGCGGATGATTGGCGTCTCGTTCAATTTCTGCTGCAGGTCGATCGTCTTGGAGCCCACCTGCGATTGGCTCGGGTCCAGCGCCAGCCGCAGCCCCTGCTCCATCGACAGCTGCCGCAACTGGTTTTGCAACGCGTCAAACAGGACGCGCGGCCCGGTCATCTTGATTTCGATCGTCGGATTCGATTGATCCACGATGGCGGCCGTCAATGAGCTGTCGGCGACGCTGACGTCGATCGGCACGCGCGCCGTCCCGACGGCCGGCTGGGCGCGCTCGGCGTAAATCCAGATCAGCAGCGTCAGCGGAACCACCACCGTCAACGTCTTGGCGACTTCGGCCAGCCGGGCGCGCGACGTCACCCGTTGCCGGAGTCCGGAGATCGCGTAGCGAATTTGGTTAGATCCGTTGGCCATGTCGAAACGCCGATCAGGCTTTGTCTTTGTCCTCTTTTTCCGCCGTCGTCACGATGGTGGTCGCCGGGC
>JBQCCH010000558.1:0-10202 GCA_051962375.1 Tepidisphaeraceae bacterium | reverse complement strand
TACCTGCTGCCGTTCGGATTGCTGCCGACCGAAAAAAATCTGCAGGGAACCGCCGGCGGAAATCTGCTCGTCCGTGCGACGCCCGCCGTCGCCGCCACCACCACGCAACCCGCCCGGGCCGGAACGCTGGCGGCGACATTGCATCTGCAGGACCTGCTCCTGGCGGCCGATTCGGAGTCGGCCGCGTCCGTGGGATCGGTCACGGTCGATGCCCCGGCTTTGCTGGACAAGGTCATCCACGTGAACGCGATTCATGTCGACGACGTCAGCGTCACCGCATCGCGCACCCATGACGGCCGCCTGCGTTTTGCCGGCATTGAAGTGGTGCCCGTGCAGGCCCAGTCAACGCCCGCCGCCCCGGCCGCCGCCACCCAGCCCGCGGTCGCCACCGCCGGGAGCCCGCCGGCCGTGAATCTCGACCTGCTCGCCGTCACCCGCACGCGATTGGCCTTCATCGACAACGCGTTCGACACGCCAAATGAGCTGTCGCTCGACGTGCCCACGCTGGAACTGAAGCACCTTTCGACCGACCCGGCCATGGCGTCGCATCCCGCGACGCTCAAGCTGGCCGCCGCCGCGCCAAAGCTCGCACGGTCAGTCGACGTGGACGGAACGCTCAACCTCGCCGGGCCCAAAAAATCGGTCGATCTGTCGGTGAAAGTCGCCGGCATCCGACCGGCAGCGGCGGCGGTGTATCTGGAACCACTGGGCATTCATTCGAATCTCCGCGACGCCGACTTGTCGTGTCACCTGGCCGGCTCAGTCGAGACGCCGGCGGGGGGCGCCATTCGCGCTTCGGCGAATCTGCAGGATGTTCAATTCCGTGATCAAGGCCAAACGCTCTTCTCGATGCCGAAAGTCGATCTCGAGCAGGCGACCCTGAACCCCGGCGACGGCAGAATTTCCGTCGACACCATCGCGATCGACGGACCGACGCTGCCGATCTCGCGTGATGCAGCCGGGCTCAAGTTGCTCGGTTTCACCTACGCGCCGGTCGCTAAAACCTCGACGCCGCCCGCGGCCGAGACGCCGGCTGCGACTTCAGCGCCCGCCGCCCGGACGGGCCAGGGGCTGCAGTTGCCGGCGGTTGCATTGAACCGCTTGTCCTGGCGAAACGCCGACCTGCATTTCGACGATCGCGCTGCGGAACAGCCGGTATCCCTCGAGGTGCAGCGTGTGTCAGTCGACGCCAACGGGCTGGTGTTCGATTCGAAGGCCGACGTCCCGCCCGGGACGTTCAGCGCGAGCCTGGTCGCGCCCGGCGTCGTGGAAAAACTCTCCGTGCAGGGGCACGTCGCGCCGAAGGCGGACGCCATCACCTTTGATGTCGCGGGCCAGGCCGATGACCTGACGGCCGAGCGCCTCAAGCCGCTGCTGCGCTCGATCGGCATCGAACCGCAGTATCGCAGCGCCACGCTGAAGTTCGCCGCGAGCGGCTCTGCACATCAGCAGGATGGCGCGCTGGCGGCAACCTTTGGGCTGCAGGAATGCTCGTTGTCCGATGGCGCCCGTCCCTGGGCGGCGCTAAGCGGCCTGCAGGTGGATCACGCGTCCATCGACGGGCATTCGCTGTCGATCGATTCGGTGCGGGTCGCATCGCCGATGCTCCGCGCCGAGCGCGATGCGGACGGCGTGCTGACCATTGCCGGGATCAAGTGGGTGCCGGCCCCGGCAGGTCCGGTCGTTGCCGCGGCGCCCGCGAAGCCTGCGACAGCGCCGACGCGGCTCGATCTATCGCTGCCGATTGCGGTGCGGGTCGGTGCGGTGCATGTGGAACACGCCGCGCTCGGTTTGCATGATGAAGCCGTTTTTCCCGCGGCCGATCTGTCGGCCACCGCGTCGCTGCGGGCGGAACGCCTGGTCGCCGGGACCGATGCTCCGCCCAGCCCGTTTTCGTTGACGCTCAGCAGCCCGGGCGTTGTGCGTGATCTGCAGATCGACGGAACCCTTCTGGCTGCGCCGAAGCATCAGGCGCTGACGCTGGACTTGACCGGCGCGGGCATCAGCGGGCGGGCGTTGGAGCCGTATTTGCCGCCGAACGTGAACATGACGCTCAAGGACGGCGCTGTCACCGCCAAGGTGTCAGCCTCGATCGAACCGAACGATGCCGGCGGGTCGTCGACGAGCTTTTCGCTGACGGATGCGTCGTTCACCGATGGTTCGTCCACCGATGGCGCTCAGCCGCTGGGGGCGGTGGGGGCGCTTCGATTGGACGTCAGCCGGGTGGATCTGGCCGCCAATGTGATCGACATTAAGCAGGCAACGCTTGAACACGCGACGCTGGCCGTGAAGCAGGATGACGCCGGCATCACCATCCTGGGCACGCAATTGGCCGCCAAGCCCCAGCGTCCAGCGCGCCCCGTGCGTGCAACGCCGGAGTCCGCAGCGACCACCCAAACAAGCGACATCGCCGCAATCACCTCCCTCGCGCGCCAGAAGCCGCCGCTGATCCGCATCGAAACGCTCTCGCTGGGCGCTGACCAATTACGAATCGACTCGAACCAACTCAGCCAGCCCCTGGTGATTGCCGATGCCTCGCTCAAGAGCACCGGCCCGATCGAATTGCTGGGTGACCGGCCGACCGAGCGGCGGCCCTTTGATGTGGTCGCACGAGCGGCCGTCGAAGGCGCCATCGATTCGATCGGACTCAACGCCCATCTCGCCCCCTTCGCGGGTGAGCCCAACGCCAAACTCGCGTTGGACGTCAACGGCATCCATGCAGCCGATCTGTTGCACCGGGTTCCGCAGGCCGCGAAATGGGTCAGCGGCGATGACCTGAACAACGGCCGATTCACCGCGACGCTCGATGCCCAGCTGGGTTTTTCCCGACGCGGCTTGTTCGGCATCGACCTGACGCGCGACATCACCGGCCGATTTGACGTCAGCAATGTGGCGCTGACGAATGCCGGCAACCCAAAACCGCTGGCCGGCGTGGACGGTGTGCATGGTGAAGGGCTTCGCTATTCGCCCGACAGCGGATCGATATCGCTCAAATCGCTGGAAATCACCAAGCCCGCTGCACGCATTGTTCGCGACACCGCCGGCATTCACGCGCTCGGTCTGACGCTGAAGACGCCGCCGCCGGCGACCCAGCCCGCGACGCAGCCGGTCGTCGCCGCGCCGACGCCGCGCCCGATCGAAGTCACGCCCAGCTCCGCACCCGCGCCTTCCGCCGGCGCTGAAGCGCGCATCGATCGGCTGACGATCAGCGGCATTGACCTGACGCTGGAAGACGACGTCGGCAAGCCCAAGACGGTCATTCCCATCACGCAACTGGACGTCGACGTGAAGGGCCTCTCGACCGCCGCCCTCACCCAACCCAATAAACCCGTGCGATTCTCGGCGATCGTGGGGGCGGGCAAAGTGGACTTGCCGCCCCGCAAAGGTGCGGATCGCACGAAGCTGCAGCCGCGTGAAGTCTTCTCCGAAGCATCCGCGAGCGGAACCGTCACCCTGGTGCCCAAGCCGAATGGGTACGTGAAGGCCTCCATCAGCGGGCTTGAGATGACCGCCATTCGCGGGCTGGCGAGTGAATACGGCATCACGCTGGGGGGCGGCACGTTTGATGGGCGCATCGACGCCCGCATGAACGGAAGCGATTCGTTTGTCGCCCACGTGTATCCGACCTTCAACGAACTGCGCTTGAAGGAAGTTCCCAACGGCCCGATCCAATCGATCTTTCAGCTCCCCGCGCCGCCGGACGTGGTGATTTCCACGCTTGAAGATGCCGACGGATCGATCAGCTTCCCCGTCAACGTGCCGCTGAACGCCGGCAAGCTGGATACGGGTGCGGTGAGCGGTTCGGCCGTGGGCGCGGTGGGCAAGGTGGTGACCGAAGCGATGGTCGCCGCCCCCCTGAAGGCCGCCAAGCTCGTGGCCATGCTCGGCGGCGCGGACATGTCGAGCGATCGGTTGAAAGGCCTTGAGCCGGTGACGATCGATTACGCCCCCGGCGAATCGCAGCTCACGCCCGCAGAGGAAGCGGTCCTGAAGCCGGTCATCGCGCTGATGAAAGACGATCCGACCATCCAGGTGACGCTCCAGCACACGCTCGGCGCGGCCGACGTCGCATTGGCGGAACAACGGGCGAACCCGCTTTCCGAAGACAGCCGGGCGCTGGCGGAAAATCTGCGACAACGCAAATTCGACCTCCAGCGGGAAGTGGCGCAGGCGTCGGTGGCATTGCGCGTCGCGCTGGCGACCGAGGACGCCAAGTCTCAGGCAGTTGCCGCCGATGCGCTGCGGGCCGCCGCCGCACGATTGAAGGAAAACGGCGACGAGCTTGACCAGGTGCTGGACTTGCTGCGACCCGGCGCTCAACGGCAGGCCGACCGCCGCACGCGCACGGCCGCGATCCTGCTGGGAGACATGCGGATGCGGGCCGTGCGCGATGCGCTGCTGCAGTCGGGCGTGCCCGGGATCGCGAACCGGCTTCGCCAGGCGAATGCGCTGTACAACCCGGGCGACGATCAAAAGCCGGGCGAGGTGACGCTCGTCCTTACGCGCGAGGCGAAGTCCTAGGGGCGCTTCACCGTGGCCAGGAATGACGCGTACTGGTCCGAGACATTGCCCGCCGCATCGAAAAGGGTCGGCCATGTCCAGGTGCCGTTGGTCTTCGGGATGCCGCGGTAAAACATCACGCCCGCAGCTCCCGCGTCGCGCAGTGCGGCCACGTAGGGATGAAACTGCGCTTGCCATTCCGCGGGCGTCAGACCTTTTGTCTGCACATTGCACTCGGTCACCCAGATCGGCTTCGCCCACGTTTGTTTCAGGTGGGCAAAGATGTTTGCCAAGGACTGCAAGTATTGCGGTAAAACGTAAACGTGAACGGCAACCCCGTCGGACGCGTCGACCGCGCCGGCGGCCTGCAGCAGGTCATACTGCTGGGCGTAGGTGTCGGGGTGATACGTATCGGTGATGCTCGTGCAAAGCGTTTTCACGTTGATGGCCGCCAGTGCGGTGCGGAGCGGGGAGAGCCAGCGATCCACGTACGGCTTTTGCCACGAGAGCGGCCCGCCCAGATCGTCCGGCCGGTACTGGGCCAGATTCAGTTCGTTCCCGGCTTCCACGAAATCGACTTTGGCAAGCATCGCCCGGTTCTTGGAAACGAAGCCGGCGATGTCGGGCGTCCCCAGCATGCGCGATTCACCGTCTTTAGGCTGCAGGCAGAGGATCACGCGAATGCCCCGCGCCGCCGCCGCGGTGATGGCGGCGACGTTGTTGGCCGACAGCGCGCCGAAGTGGGAGTGCCAGAGCCGCACCCAGCCGGCGCCGTCGGCTTTCGCTCGGGTGAGTCCCGCGAGCAGGGCGGCCGGCGCATCGGCGTCGCTGGCGACGAATCCCCACTCCATGGCGGCCACCGGCGCGGGGGGCGTTCCAACACCTTGCAAGGCCGCCAGTTGCCGTGCCAAATCCGCATTCGCGGTGGTGAGGGTTTGAATCTGCTGGCTGAGTTGCGCGCGTGCCGCGGCTTCATTCTGAAGCTGCTGTTCCAACTCATTGGCCGACGCCAATACGGTTTGCAATTGATCGGTGAGCGACATGAAAACCTCCGAGATGTGAAAAGATTCGCAACAAGATTCGTCGGCCGAGGGAATGGGGCCGTCGCCAGGGGATGGCGATCCGAACATATTGCTAACATTGGAAGGCCGTGTCAAGCATTTTTTTAACGGGGGACGTGGCGGCCGGAGGAAACTGCGTCCCACAACGACCGCGTCCTCGAGAGCGGACTCTCGAGGACGCGGCAAATGACTCTGGCAGGGATTGGCGTTACACGCTGGTGCGAGCGGTTTCGAACGCGAGCGGCTCGCTGTAGATGCCGGCGCCGGCATTGTTGTAGCCGCGCACCTGGATGTAGTAGGTGGTGCCCGGGTTGAGTCCCGCGATCAGGACCGACCGCGAATCCGCGGAGATATTGAACGCTTTCACGAGGCTCTGGCTGGAGAAGGTGTCGCTCGTGGCCAGTTGGAAGTGATAACCGAGCAAGCCCGTTTGGGTGTCGGTGAAGCTGATGGTCGCGCTGGTGTCAGACTGCCGGGACGCGGTAAGGCCGGTGATGCGATCCGGCACGTCGGTGCCGTAGATCGTGTAGACGCCCGTGCGGCGGCTCGCAACGCCGAGGTTGTCGCTGGCGATCGCGTAATACACTTGATCGCCCGTTCCCAGCCCATCAATGCTCGTCTGCACCGCGAAGGCATGGCGCTTGGCGGTGGTGCGTGCGGCGATGTAGGTGTCGCCGCCGACGCCTTTTTGCAAGCCGGGGATGCCGTTGCTTTCGCGGTAGAACGAGACGCCTTGGACGGGGTCGCCGTCGTAATCGATCACCTTGGCGGCAGTAAGCGTGAGCAGGCCGCCGTTGGCGGGCTGAATCGTGAACGAATTGATCACCGGCGGGTTGTCGACGCGGTAGCCAAAGTTCAGGCCAGTCACCGTGTCGGTCGAACCGACCTTCACGCTGCGCTCGTTGGCGACGCCCCCGAAATCCAGCGGGGTGGTTTTGGTGACGGTTTCGGGCGAGGTCGTCGGATCCCAAACGTCGGCCGCTCGGTAATTGACCGTGTAGCCCAGATCCTGGAATTGACCGACCGTCAGAATACTCAGCGGGTTGGGCGTGCCGACCGTGGAAATGTACCCGGTCATCAGTTCCTGGGTCATCGTGTCCTCGTCCCAGTGCGAGTCACGCGTGCCCTCAAGGCCGCCGTTTTCAAGCGGGATGCTCAGATCGGTGGTCTTGAACAGTTGATCAAACGCCGCCACGCCGTTGGCGCCGATGTAGCGGGGGTTTCGCGAATTGTCCGCGATGGTGATGCCCTTGCCCCGCCAGGCCGTGCCGAACCCAAGGACGTGGCCCATTTCGTGGGTGATGACGTCTTCAAGCTGGTTGTCGGTGTTGAGCTGTTTCAGGTCCGCGCTGTCGAACTGCATGATGCCCGCGTCGGGCAGGCCGGTGATTCGGCTGACGCTGGTGGGGCCAGCCTGGCCCAGGATGCCGTTCACGCCGTCGATCGGCATGACGGAAGCGTCGATGGTGACCGTATCGTTCGCGATGCCGTGCTTCACCTTCACGCCGGTGAGGATCGATTCCCAACGGGCGGCGGCGTCAATGAATGCCTTGTGAACGCTGGCGCTGACGCTGCCGGCGAAAACGACGTTGATGATCACGCCGCTTTGCACCTTGCCGTTCGGGCCGGGCGTGGTTTGCAGGTAGTCGCTGCTCGGGGCGACCGTGCCCAGCAGATACGTGCCGGCCGGGACGTTGTCGAAGCTGTAGCGGCCTTTGCTGTCGGTCAGCGTGCTGGTTTCGCCGGCGTCGTATTGGCCGTTGGCGTTGGCATCGATGAAAACGCGCCAGCCGCGGTACGCGGACTCGCCGGCATCGAAGGATTCAGAATTATCGGTGTCATGGAAGACTTGCCCCGAAAGATTTGCGTACTGCAGGCGTGCTTCGAGCTGCTCAATCATGTTGGATACCCGTGTTGTGGTCTGAATCCGCCGAAACGTCGTGTCCGATCCGTCGTGTGCGATCGAAACAAGCCAATAATACCAACCCGCCCCGCCCAGTGCGAGCCATCGCCGGCCCCACAACAAGCCGCCTCACGGCCGCGTGGCGGCCGCGGGGCGCGAGGAGGTTTGCCGCTTTTTGAACGCAGGGTCGTCCCGCATCCACGCCAGGCGAGCCTTCAACACCTGCAGAGCTTCGTTGTCCGGATCTTGTTTCAACCCCGCCTGCAGGTAGTGCTCGGCTTCGTCGAGGTAATGAAACTGAGCGTACGTTGAAACCACAGTGACATAGCCGGCGGCTTTCTCCGGTGCCGGGATGTCCGCGGCGTCGTAAGCCGCCAGAAGTCGGGAGGCGTGTTCCGAAGCCGCGTCAAAGTAGTGAAATCGCAGGTCCGACGACAGCAGCCCGCTCTCGATCAGCGGATCGCCCGGCAAAAGCGTCTCCGCCTGAAGCAGTTCCGCACGCTCCCGGTCGAAATCTCCCGCCTTTCCCGCGAGCGAGGCGAGATTATTGTGGGCGACCCAACTTCGTGGGTTCACGCTCAGGGCGTGATTCATCAACGTCTGCTCGTTTTGCCACACGCCGGCCTGCACCATGGATCGACAGCCCAGGACGAGCAGCACGAGCAGGGCGGGTGCCGTAAACTTTGGAAAACGCATCACCGCCCAACCCCCGAGCAGTGCAGGCCCCAGCATCGCAACATACAAATAATGGTCGGCAACGGTCGATACCTTCTGGAAATCAAACTTTGTCAGTCCTAATACGTGCAGTGGGGCAAGGGCAAACAGCAAAAACGCAAGCAAGGGGAGAGCGCGATCCGGCTGTCGGTCGGCGTCTCGGACAAAATATATCAGTGCGCCGCAGACCAAAGCGGCGGGCAGGAGCCAGGCGTACCAAAAATTTCCGGAGGCCAGCACGGCCGCTGGTGTTTGGCCGTAATCAAAAGACAGCCGAAGCGGCGCGGCGATTTTCACAAGGTAAAATGCCAGCGAATGACCCGCCAACAAGGGGCCCAGCCAGGTCGGATAGTGGACGGTCGGCGTTGGCTGAACGGTTCGGGCAATCAGGGCGATCGGCGCCGTCGCAATCAGAAAGGGCAATACGCCAGTGAGGCAACGGCGCCATGAAACCCCCTGTGCAAGCCGATCGATGGCAACAATCAGCAGCGGCGCCGTCATCGCTGACGGTTTCGCCAGCATCGCCAGAACGAACAACCCCAGCGCGACCAAATAGTCGCGAGCCTTTCCAGACTCTCGCCAGGCGAGATATCTCCACAAGGTTGCCAGCACCAGCGTTCCCGACAACACATCTTTCAGGCCGCTCACCCATCCGACGCTCTCGACCTGCACGGGGTGAATGGCCCAGACAATTGCGCCAATCAACGCCGCGAAATTGTTTCGCAGAAGCTTTCGAAGCACCTCCCATGCGAACCAAGCCCCCGCGATATGCACGATGAGATTGGCGGCATGGAAAAAGTAAGGATTCAACGTAATGCCGAATTCGCCCGGCGGCACGCGCGCGATGGAAGCCACGGCGGCCCAGACCGTATACGTCAGCGGGATGTAGATCGCAGCGGTGGAATGAGTCCAGTGGTAGATGAACGAATCGATGCGAACCGGATTCATCATCGGATTCTGTGTCACCGTATCGGGGTCATCCCACCAGGTGAAATCGCAGAAAAGGAGCCGACCCAGAAAGACCGCGACGAAGGCGGCGATCAACAGGTAGGCGGAGCGACGCGACACCGCCCTCATGAAGCCACCCCAATCACCGCCGCCATTCTGCCGGTGACGCCGTGCTCGCGGCGGTGCGAGAAAAATTCCGACGCATGGGTGAACGTGCAGCGGTCGGTCAGATCGATCTGCTCCGGAGGGATGCCGGCATTGACCAATTGCAGTCGGATCGCCTCCTTCAGGTCGACGCGGCCTTTTCCATCCGGCAGCCGACGCGTTGGGGCAGAACTGCCGAAGGTTCGTTCGAATTCGTCAAGCACGTCTGGCCCGACTTCGAATGCGTCATAGCCGATGCACGGGCCGATGGCGGCAATTACTTCTTGCGGTCGATCGAAGTGCTTCAGCGTTTCCAGCACCACGCCGGCGATCACCCCGCGCCACCCCGCGTGGACCGCGGCCACGCGCCGCCCGGATCGATCGGCCAAGAGCACCGGCACGCAGTCGGCTGTTCGAATGCTCAGCAGCAGCGTGGGGTCCGCTGTCGTCAGCGCATCGGCCTTCCCCAGTTCGCACGGCGTTGGGGCGGCTGAGTTCATTCCGCAGGCATCCGGGGTCAGAACGGTGGCGCCGTGAATTTGATGAGCAAATACCCGCCGCCGCTCGAGGCAGTCGATCGACTCGGCAAGCCGACGATAATTTTCGGCAATGTGATCGAGCGAATCCTGCTGCGGACAGCCATTGGGATTGCCCAGGTTCAGTGACGCGAATGCGCCTGTGCTCACGCCGCCGATTCGGGTGGAAAACGCATGCGGAATCCGTGCGCTGCGCAGCAGGGGAGAGCGGTACGTGACCACCGAATTGCCAGCCGAATGACGTTCGAGCACAGCCCAGACTATCCGCGAAGGCGAATCGCGGATCAACCGCCGCAGTTGCGGGTTTCGCTCCGATCGTTGATAGTCATGCGCACTGGCCCCGAGGCGGCGGCCAGTGCGAGCGTTATTCAAAAACCTATCCACTAAAGCGACCCA
>JBQCCH010000557.1:0-5083 GCA_051962375.1 Tepidisphaeraceae bacterium | reverse complement strand
TCTCCTGACGCGCGGCCTGCAGAACCTGCGTCGTCCCCTGATCCAACTCGCCAGCAACAACGGCCTCTGGGGCGAGGGCCCCGGCTACCAGCACGACGCGATGATGCCCTGGTTCAGCACCATCGTCTCCGTCGAAAGCGCTCTCCGTGTCACACGCGACGTCCCGGCCGCCGTGCAGAATTTCCTTGCCGATGGCCGCCAGGGCGCGATACAGCATGTGCGATCAAGCCTGCACCTGGCGACGCCGCTCGAAAGCGATTTTGGCTATTCCGACGGAACTTGGCCGCTGACCAATCAGCCCATCAACCTCCTGATTGCCGACTACGCCCGGCAGGGGGGCGCGCCGCTGTGGCGGGCCGTGGCCTGGCAGGCGGCGCATCGCGGCGGGGCCTCCGACCTGGCCATGCATCTGCTGTATCGCTCGCAATTTGACTGGGATAAACCCACCGACGCCCCGCGTGGGATGGCCGGCTTTAATATCGCGACCGCTCCGACGGGCATCTATTTCTACGACCACAAAGCCGCTCTGCCCGTGACCGATGCCCCCGTGCCCAATCCGCACGTCGTCATCTGGCGCCAACGCTGGGCCGACCCCAACGCCGCGGCCGTCATGTTCAAAGGCGGCGACAATCGAATGGATTATCATTCCCATCTCGACGTCGGCTCGTTCACCTACGACAGCCAGGGCGTGAACTGGGCCATCGACCTCGGCCGCGCCGACGGATACATCCCGTATGTCCGAGACGGCATCCCGGGCTATCGTCCCAATTCGGTCGTCTTCTTTCAGCCCTATCCCAAGCGTGCATGCGGCCATAACACGCTGGTGCTGAACAGTGCCGTGAACGACTACACCCAGCACAAGATCAAGGCCCCCTGGGATTGGCTGTGGCAAATCAATCCGGACCAGGCCCTCTTTGAGCCGGACGCCTGGTCGCCCGTGCAGCAGGTGCAGATGGGCGATTCGCAGGACGTCTGGCGAGCGGCCGTCGACCTCACCCCCGTTTACCAACATCACGGGGCGGGCGCCGGATCAACGCGGGCGTTCGCCTTCGATCGGGCCAGCGGGGCTCTGACGATTACAGACGATTTGAAATTTGAAAAGCCATCCAATGACCTGTGGTGGTTCATGCATGTGGCCGCCAGCACCGTGCCAGTACACGCGGACGGCCGGCGGATTGTCTAGTCCGCCCATCGCGCCGACGGCACGCCGGTTTATATGGAAGTGTCGCTGCTGAAAGCACCTGCAACAAAAAACGGCCTCGCTTTCGGGCTCATCCAGGACCGGCTCCCGCCCGGCCAGCCGAGCGACCAATGGCTCTGGGGCCACAAAAACGCAGCGGCACAGAAACGGACGATCCGCAAGCTTTCCCTGCATTGCGAGAACGTCGCGGGTCCGGCGCAGATCGTCATGCGCCTGCGACCCCTCCCCGAATGGGCCGGAAAGCCCCTCCAGAGCGTTCAAACCCTGCTCAGCCAAGCCCCGGCAACCCCCGGCAACGGCGTGGCCGAGCGTTGAGGAAACCACGGACGAAGTATAAGAATCGACGTGGCATTTACCGGATCATCCTGTCAAAATTCTAATGTGTTAAAGCCAGCGGCTCCCGTGCGGAAGTCAGGCTGGTTCATGTCGCAGTAGGCTTGGTTCGGCTGGAGGATAGGTATGAAGCGTTCATCAAAGACAGGTCGCTCGGCGTTCACGCTGGTGGAACTTCTTGTCGTCATTGGCATTATCGCACTACTGATCAGCATCCTTCTCCCGTCGCTGAATCGGGCGCGTGAGTCGGCAAAGACGATCAAGTGCGCCAGCAACATGAAGCAGATCGCTTTGGCGATGCTCATGTACATCAATGACAACAAAGGCAAATTGCCGCCCATGTGGGTGGATGTGAACAACAGCGGCGTCTGGAACGGCGGCTTCCACTGGGCGGCCGCGCTCGCGCTCGGCGGCTACCTGAAGGTGCCCAACAGCTTCAGGGATCCGACCCAAAAGGTCTACAGTGACGCCCAGGCAAACACCGTCCTGATGTGCCCCAACATGCACGAATGGAACGGCTTCCCCGGCGGAACATTCAACTACCCGCGTGACTCCGGGCAGTTCCAGCCGCTTCGTTACCCGATGCAGATCACCAACACCGGAACGCCGACCTACTTCGGCGTGACCACCTCCTACAACGTGCCGACCGATCGCCGCGATTACGCCGAAGGCAATTACCTGGCGGGCCGCCCGTCGATGCCGTTCATCATATATTGGCAAGGCGTCCCCGCACCGCTGACCGCGGCCGATTTCAGCAACCCGCATACGCAGCGTCGCATGAGCATGGTGCGCCGGTCGTCGGTGCTGGTGCTTCTGACCGAATCAATGAGCCTGCCGGCAAACTACAAGTACGGCCCGCCGACCACGCCGGTCTACTGGCCCCGCGCCAATGCCGCACGTCACGGCTCGCCGACGAACATGGGCTACGACGCCAAGACCAACCTCGCGTTCTTCGATGGCCACGTCTCCCTCATCGGCACCGAAAGTCTTTCGAAGGCTTCCAACGCCATGAAAGACGTCAACAGCGAATACTGCTACCAATTGGCCGATCAACCCTAACGCTGGCGCCGAAACGAGGATGCCATGAACGGAATCTACGCCAGGGGCCATGTTCCCGAGGGGCAGGACACTATGGGAATGCGTGAGAAGTTATCCAATAACCCGAAAGTCACCATACCGGTGGTCATCGCGGTGATCGTGCTTGCCGTCGCTTACGGCGCCTGGTCCATGAAGAGCGACATCCCCTCGGCCGATCTTCACGCGTTCTACACGGTCGACGACGGTAAAACATTCTTCGTCGATGACCTGAAGACGGCTCCATTCATCAAAGATGGCAAGGAAGCGGTGCGGGCCTACGTCTATGAGTGCCCGGATGGCACGCAATTCGTGGCCTACATGGAACGCACCTCGCCGGCGATACGCAAAGAAATGGATGCCATGAAAGCACGCGGCGAAGCACCCGATTCTTCCGTCTCCCAGCGCTGGGCCGAAGGCGGGACCGAAGTGAAGCTGCCCAACGACAGCAAATGGCAGATCGCCTCGGCCTTCCTTCCCAAATTCAAGGTGAAGTGCCCCGGCACTGCATCCGGCGACCCCCGGTTGGTCGTACCCTAGCTGCCTACCGCTACCTCAATCGAACAAGAGAGCCACGCCCCGCGTGGCTCTCTTGTTTTGCGTGACGCCTGCGGTTGCTCAGCGTTACTCTTGGCATGGCGATTCACGCATCCCAACTCCAATCCCACAAACAAAGAAGGCCGGCCTTACTCGGGCCGGCCTTCTTTGGGTTAGCGAACGCCCGCGGTTTATCGCACCAGACTGATCAGCGAGCTGTCCGTGGTCCCCAGGCTGGAGATCTGGTTGACCAAGGGGGCGGACGTCGATTGGGTCGTCTGCGTCTTGGGCGCCGGGCTCAGGGCGGTCGACGTTGGGCTCGCGGCCACGCTGTTCACCTGGGTGCCGCCACCGATCAAGGACAGGACCTGGGCGCTGGTCTTGCCGGTCCAGCTGGGCATCGGCGTGAGGACGACTTTGATCGTGCCGGACGTGCCGATGCCGGTCAGGTGCAATGCGAGCTGTTCGTAGCTCGATTGCATGTTCGCCGCATTGCTGAAGCTCCCGAGCTGGCTCGGCTCGTTCGCCGGCAGGTTTGCCGTCAGGCCGCCGTACTGGAAGTTGCCATTAGTGGTGCCCGGGGCGCTCATTAGCTTCACGTCCAGATACGTCAATTGGCCGTTCACGGTCTTCTGCAAAGCGATTTCCGTTCCGCTCGTTGACCGCAAGGCCGACGTTGAGGCGGTGGTGTGCATGTACCAATACACCTCGTTATTCGAGCCCGTGAAGTTCAGCGTATCGGTGATCGTCAAGGCTCCGGTGCTCTTGGCGAACGAATAATTGCGCGTGGAGGGCGAGCCCGAATTCTGATTCAACTTCATCCGGGCGTAGATCGCCGCCAGCTCAACATTCGCGGAGTAGACGCCGGTCGATTCGTTGAAGGTCTGCCCATCCACCGCCGCGAAGGGCCAGGTGGTGCCGTCGTTGATGCCCTGATCCGGGTTCAGTGCTCCGTAATTGGTGGAGAAGGCGGAATTGGTCTTGTAGTCGTTCGTGGAAGGATTGATGACCAGCGTATTTTCGCCGACGGCACGCTGCGGATAGGTCTGATAGCGAACGTATTGACCGTTCGGCAGCGTGATGCCCGGGTAGCCGGCTGCGTCGCCCACGCCCACCGCCCATTGAGTGCCCAGCGCGCTGAATTGGAAACTGGCCGCATCCAGCTTGTCGTGCTTGTCGGCGCGCTTGTCGCCGCCTTTGAACATGACGGCCGTGCCGCTGCTGTTGTCCCACCCGTTTCGCCAGACGGAGACATTCTCGTTCGACCCCATGTTGATCTGGTTCGCGCTGAAGTACCCGTTGTTGAAGAAATAATGCGTCGGCAGCGACGAGCCCGCGAGCGTGTAGCCGCCCATCGACTGCTTGCCGTTGGGCGCGTAAACGCCGCCGGTGTAGGGCTGCGTCCACTCGAAGATGCTCCGGTACAGCATCGCCTGGCCGCCCCGCGTGTCGGTGCCGCTTTGCGATCGCTGATTCCACGTCTGCTGGGCGGCCGCGCGCCAGTCGCCGTTGTTTCCGTAGACCTGGCTGGCGAAGCTCGCGATCAGGTAATTGATCGGATCGCCGTCCAGCGACCAGGTGCCGTCGCCCCAGGAGAAATCGCCGCCGGCGGGCTGGGCGTAATACGTGGCGGCATAGATTACTTTGTTGGCGGTGGTGTTGATGGTGTTGAGGAAGCTCTGGACATTCGCCGGCATGGTCTGCCCCGAAGCCAGCGACCCATTGAACGATTCGGCCAGGCCGAAGAGGAACGTGTTCATGTCCGCCTGATAGCCGGGCCCTTCGTCCCAGCCGCCATTCTCAATCTGGATCGCCGACATCACCGTATTCAGCAACGGCAATCCTTTGGCGAGAAGATCTTCAAAATGCAGCGGCAGGCTTTCATTGACATTCGCGCCGCTCTGGTCGAGAGCCGAGAAATTACCGCCGAAATCTGCC
>JBQCCH010000556.1:0-5724 GCA_051962375.1 Tepidisphaeraceae bacterium | reverse complement strand
GCCCAGGCCGGCGCGCCGGCGTTATGCATCGTGTCGGGCGACACGGCGGCAAAGCGGCCGTCCGGCGTCTGGGCGGCGTCGACATCCACCAGCCACTTCGTGAAAAACGCCGCCACATCGCTATTGAACGTCGCCGGTCGCACGAAGACCTGCGCATCGCCCATCCAGCCCAGCCGCTCATCGCGCTGCGGGCAATCGGTAGGCACGCTCAGGTAGTTCCCGCGCTGGCCCCACTGGATGTTCGATTGCAGTTGATTGATCCGCGGATCGGAGCAGGCGAATTCGCCCGTGCGCGGCGTATCCGACCCCAGCACAATGCCGCACACGTCGGCCGGCGGCAAACGATCGGTTCCGGTGACTTCCACGTACCGAAACCCATGGAACGTGAAATGCGGCTGGCAAACGTGCTCGCCGTTGCCCCCCAGCACGTAGGTATCGATCGACGGCGCGCCGCGCAGGTTCGTTGTGTAAAGCGTGCCGTCCGGATTGAGCATCTCCGCGTGCCGCACCGTGATCTTCGTGCCGGCCGGGGCGCGAACCTTCAGGCGAACCACGCCCACCATGTTCTGACCAAGGTCGTAGACAAAGTGCCCGGGCGTCGGCTCGGTGACGGTTTTTGCCGCGATCTCGCCCGTTACGCGCACCGGCTGCATCGACTGAGCCACCAGGTGCCGCGCCGATTCATCGCGCGTCGACACGGCTGACCAATCCCGCTCAACCAGCCCCGGCTGATCCCACCCCGCCACGGCCAGGCCGGCGTCGTAATTCTCGCCGAGCATAAAATCGCTCGACACGATCGGGCTGCTGTGGGCTTTCCATGTCCCATCCGTCACCACCCGCTCGACGGAACCGTCGGCATACGTGATCTCCAGCTGCGCGCTCAGCGCCGGAACCTGGCCCCAGTGCCGATACCCCCTGTTGCCGATGTGGCCGGCGTACCAGCCGTCCGCCACGAGCGCGCCCATCGCATTCGGGCCGCGCTGCAGTAGGTTCGTCACGTCGTACGCCTGGTACTGCACGCGCTTGTCATAGTCCGTCCAATCCGGGGCCAGCACATGGTCGCCCACGCGATTGCCGTTAATGCTGATTTCGTAAAGCCCAAGGGCCGTCACGTAGAGCCGCGCTCGGCGAATCTCGCCCTTGGCCTCAAAGCCTTTTCGCAGATACGGGAGCGACTGCTGCGGGATCGAAAGCGTCTCCAGCTCCCCCGCCACCGCCGATTTTCGCTGACCGTCTTGTTCGTAATCGATGCGCAGCTGCTTTGTCTTGCGATACGCCGGATCGCCGCCGAGCGTGTCGTTCTGCACCTTGAACGCCAGCGCATTCCCCCGCACCGCAGGGGCCACCAGCGCAGTAACGTCCTTGGCCGTTTTCTTGTCCAGCGTTTCGTACGACGCGTGCAGCAGATGAATCGGGCCGCCGTTCGCAACGCCGGCGATGGGGGCAGCCTCGATCCATTTCGCGTGCCAATCGGTCGAATGGAGCAGACCCATTTCCCACTGGGCGGCCGTGCTCCACGGGCCCGGCACATTGTCCGCATCCCAGGACCGAACCTGCCAGAAACAAGTCTCGCGCGAAGTCAGGGGCGGGCCGGCGTAGACGATTTGCGCGGTGGCGGCGGATTTCACCTTGCCGCTGTCCCACAGATCCGCCTGCCCCTTCGCCAATCGGTCGGCCGTCGAAGCGACTCGCACCTCATACGCGCTCTGCTTCGCGCCACGCCGCGACGATTCCACCACCCAGCTGAGCCGCGGCGCGGTCTCGCCCAAGCCCAGCGGGCTATCCAGGTACTCGCAGCGCAACGCACTCGCCCGCAACCCTGCCTGCCCACCGTCCGAAGCAGCGCTCAGCGCGCCCGTCGCACAGCCGGCCATCGCACACAGCAGCATCGACCCGCTCACCATCGCTAACCAATTCATCGCGTTCCTCCAGCACCTGACACACCGCCCCGACACCCTTCGCCCGACTCGGGCGCAAGGCGGCGACAGCTTAATCCGCCGCCCCCCGTTCATGCACACGCTCCAGCGCAAAAAAAACGGCCGCGAAGCATCGCGACCGTTTCTTGCTCTTGGATGGCCCCAAGCCTCAGGGAATCAATTTCCGCTCTTTCATCAATGCCATGATGCGGTCGACACTCTGCTCCACCGACAACTCATGCGTGGGCAAGGTCAGGTCCGCCCGCGTCGGCGGCTCATAATCGGTGCTTACGCCGGGGAATTGCGGCATCTTTCCTTGGTCCGCCAGCTCGAAAGCGCCCGTCTTGTCGCGAGCTCGGCACACTTCGATCGGCGCATTCAGGTGCACTTCAATAAACCGCTCCGCGCCGATGACTTCCCGCGCCTTGCGCCGGACCGAATCGTGCGGCGCCACGAAAGCACAGATGCACAACTGCGCCGCATCATTCAGAATCTTGGCCACCTCGGCGCCGCGTCGCAGGTTTTCGGATCGGTCGTCTGCAGTGAAGCCCAGGTCGCGGCACAGGCCTTGCCGCATGTCCTGGCCGTACAACACCGTGACGGCGTGCCCCATGTCCCACAGCCGCTTCTCCAACGCAAAGGCGATCGTCGCCTTGCCCGATCCGGTCAGGCCATACAGCAGGATCGTCGCCCCTTTGTGGCCGAATCGTGCTTCACGCTCCGTCAGCGGAATCTCGCTCGATTTCTGCTTGTGCGTGCCGATCACCGGCGTTTTGGCCCACAGATCCCCCCGCGTGCCGTCCGAGCCTTCCAAAATCATGCCCGCGCCAACGGTCCCATTCGTCAATCGATCGATCACGATGAATGCGCCCGTCGCCGGGTTCGCGTGGTAGGTGTCGTATGCGATCGCCTGGTTCAGGCTGATCTGCACGTGCCCCACTTCGTTCATTGCCAGTTGCGTGGTCGGGCGATGCTCCAGCGTGTTGACGTCGATCCCATAGCGGAAATCGGCAATCTCTCCGGCCACCAGGCGCGTGCCCTGCTTGATCCAGTAGGTTTTTCCGCCGACCAGCGGTTTCTCGTTCATCCAGACGACCGTCGCTTCGATCTGTGACGACACGTGCGGCTCGTTGCCCGGGTGCACCAGCATGTCGCCTCGCGAAACGTCGATCTCATCCTCCAGCGTGACGGTGACCGCTTGCGGCGAGAACGCTTCCTCTAATTCTCCGTCAAACGTGACGATCGACTTGATCCGGCTGCGCTTCCGCGACGGCAACGCCATCACCTCATCGCCCCGCCGCAGGATGCCCGACGCCACCGTTCCCGCAAAGCCCCGAAAATTCAGGTTCGGCCGCAATACATACTGCACGGGGAAACGCATATCCGTCAGGTTTCGATCCGACGCGATGTGCACATTTTCCAGGTGCGCCAGCAACGCCGGCCCCGAATACCAGGGCATTTGCGGGCTTTTCTCGACGACGTTGTCTCCCTTCAGCGCGCTCATCGGGATGAACTGCACGTCCGGGATGCCCAGCTTGGCGACGAAGCCGGTGTAATCGTCCTTGATCTGCTCGAAGCGCTCCTGCGCGAAGTCGACCAGATCCATCTTGTTGACGGCCACCACCACATGCTTGATGCCCAGTAGCGAGACGATGAACGAATGCCGCCGCGTCTGCGAAACAACGCCGTACCGCGCATCGATCAGGATGATGGCCAACTGACACGTGCTGGCGCCGGTGGCCATGTTGCGCGTGTATTGCTCATGGCACGGCGTGTCGGCGATGATGAACTTTCGCTTGTCGGTGCTGAAATACCGATAGGCCACGTCGATGGTGATCCCCTGCTCGCGCTCGGCCTTGAGGCCGTCGGTCAGCAAGGCCAAATCCACCTCGCCCGTGCCGGTCGTGCCATGCTTCGTGCTGTCCCGCCGGACGGCGGCGAGCTGATCGTCGTAAATCCCCTTCGTGTCATGCAACAGCCGGCCGATGAGGGTGGACTTGCCGTCATCAACGCTGCCGCAGGTCAAGAACCGCAACAGCTCTTTGCGCTGGTGTCGCTCGAGATAAGCGTGAATGTCTTCGGTAGGGGCGAGGGTGTCTTGCATGGCTGATTCTTGGGATGAACGCGGAGGCGCCGAGGCACAGAGGACGAAGGAGCGGAATATCAGATTCAGGTGTTGATGATCCGTTTGATGCCGTTTTTCAAGAGTTCGACATTGAAGTTGACGAGAAGGCCCAACGGCAGTCCGGTGATACGCAGATAGGTTAGCACTTGGGCCTTATGCACGGGATGAATTTGCTCGATCGCCTTGAGTTCCAGGACAATCGAACGCTCGACGATGAAGTCGAGCCGCTTTTCGCCAATCCGTTCACTCTTGTAGTCAACTGGGATGATGATTTGCTCTTCAAACCGCAGTTGGCGCAGGCGCATCTCTTTCGCCATCGCTCGTTCGTATAGCAACTCGTCAAGTCCAGCGCCGAGGTGCCGGTGCACTTCGATGGCCGCTCCAATAACCAACTGCGTCAGTTGATTGAGCTTCGGCTCAATTTGCCCCCACTGGAGATCTTCTTCTTCGTACGGCATCTGCATCACCTCAGCGTCTCTGCGCCTCTGTGTTCATCCCAGCCGGATCAAAAATACCCTTCGCGCTTTTTCTGCTCCATCGACCCCGCCTCGTCATGGTCGATCATCCGGCCCTGGCGTTCGCTGTTCCGCGCCACGAGCATTTCCTGGATGATTTCCGGCAGTGTGCTGGCGGTGCTCTCGACCGCACCGGTCAGCGGGTAACACCCGAGCGTGCGGAAGCGCACTTGCTTCATCTGCGGCTTTTCGCCCGGGTGCAAGCGCATCCGCTCATCATCCACCATGATCAACGTCCCATCGCGCTCCACCACCGGCCGCTCGGCCGCAAAGTACAGGGGCACGATCGGGATATTCTCCAGGTAGATGTATTGCCACACATCCAGTTCCGTCCAATTGCTCAACGGAAAGACGCGGATGCTCTCGCCTTGGTTGATTTTGCCGTTGTACAGGTTCCACAATTCAGGGCGTTGATTCTTTGGATCCCATTGGTGCAGCTTGTCGCGAAAGCTGTAGACCCGCTCCTTGGCCCGGCTTTTTTCTTCGTCGCGCCGCGCCCCGCCAAACGCGGCATCAAACTTGTACTTGTTCAACGCATCCTTCAACGCCTGCGTCTTCATGATGCCGGTGTACTTGTTCGAGCCGTAATCGAACGGGTTCACGCCCGCAGCGACGCCCTCGGTGTTGATGTGCTCAATCAGCTCAAGGCCGTTCTCCCGCACCAGCGTGTCACGGAATTCGATCATCTGGCGAAACTTCCACGTGGTGTTCACGTGCAGCAACGGAAACGGCAGCCGCCCCGGGTGAAACGCCTTCTGCGCCAGCCGCAGCATCACCGCCGAATCCTTCCCGATCGAATAGAGCATCACGGGGTTCTGAAACTCCGCCGCCACCTCGCGGATGATGTGAATGCTCTCGGCCTCGAGCTGCTTTAAGTGCGTAAGATTGTAACTTCTCATCAAAATCTCGAATTCCTATTTTTCCAGTCGTCTTTCCAGACGCCCGGCAGCGTAGCGGATCAAGGGCCGGTTCCGCTAGAGGGTCTTTCCCCAGAGAGGCAAAAAAAACGCCCGGCCCCGCGACACCCGTCCCAGCGCGCCGCCCCGGCCCGTCTTCAACGCGCCAAACACCGCAAAATGCCCCCGTTGCTCCCCATAACGCTCGCCAAGTCCTCGCTCCCCCCCGCCTCTCGCATTCCCAAAAATTAAGCCGACAGCCCCTGTCCCAC
>JBQCCH010000555.1:0-5256 GCA_051962375.1 Tepidisphaeraceae bacterium | reverse complement strand
TCGACAAAACGACCGTGAACCCCGTCGCCCCCAACGCCCGCCCGCAGAACCTCATGCGCGAAGGCAGTTACATCGTCGACCGCACCGGCAGACTCACCAAGACGCCCGACGGGCAGTTTGAGATCACCTTCGATGCCGATTCCCAGAACATGCAAGACCCCCCCATGCTGCTCCTGCCCAACCTGAAGCTGATGCTGATGCAGGATCAGCGGAACAACGCGAGTCGGGATGTGAAATTCCGCGTCACGGGGATGGTGACCGAATACATGGGGCGGAATTACCTGCTGTTGGACAAGGTCGTCGTCGTCAACGACCAGTGACCGCCTTGGCCCGCGGCGTTTTGACCCGATCGGCCGAGCGGAATCGCGCCCAAATCGGTAATTTCACTGACATTATCGGTCACACGAATTGACGCCCGCGCGCCGCGTTCTTACGATGCCGCGCGGTCGATGAACAGCCTTTCATTTCGCAAGCGTTCGCTGCTGCCCCTGGCCACCCTGCTCGTGCTCGCACGCGCCGTGACCCCGGTGCTCGCCCAATCCGAAACGCCCAGCGATTATCTGCAAATCAACGCCCCCTCGGCGCAAACGTTCAATGACGGAACGTCGCAGATCATCGTCGTGGATCACCCGTTGACGATCCAAACCGACGGCACCCGCCTCTCCGCGGACTCGGCCGTCATCTGGATCACGCCCGTTCCCGGCACCGTGCTGAACCGACAACGCGCCGAAATCGCGCTTATCGGCAATGCGACCCTGGAACAACCCACCAACACGCGTTCCGGCGATCGTCTGTTCGTGAGCACGGTCGTGGGCGGCTCATTGCGGCTGTGCGTGCAGCAGCGCACCAACGCCGACCCGCGCAACACCGCCCTCTACAAGACGGCCGCCGACATTCGCCCGATGATCCTGGCGGCTGCGGAGCGACAAGACAATCTTTCGATCCAGCGCCCCTGGATCGACATCGCCACCAGCCAGCCCGCGACGCAACCGACGACGATGCCCACCCCGCAATCGCCCGTCACGTTCTCGGCCGGCGATGTGCAGACCACCACCAACACGCCCGACGGGAAAATCGCCGTCATTCTCCGCGGAAACGTCCTGCTCATGCAGCGTCGCACCAATGGCGACCTGATCGAGCTGCGATCGCAGGAGTGCGTGCTGTATACGTCGCTCACCAACTTCTCCCAGATGCAGAACGGCACGGGCGATGTGCAAAATGCCGTGACGGCTGCGTACCTGGAGGGGGATGTCCGCATCAACGTCACCCCGAGCGCCCGCCCGGGTCGACAGATCGGCGAACAACGCCTCCGCGCCGACCGCGTGTTCTACGAATTCGGCACCGACCGGGCGATCCTCACCCACGTGGTGCTCCAAACCACCGACCCGCGCGTGCCCTTCCCCATCACGATGCGCGCGAATGTCGCGAAGCAGTTGTCGATGGGCGAATACGACACGCAAAAGACGACGCTCACGACCAGCCAATTCCTGGACCCGAGCTATTCGATCAATGCCGACAAGGTGTACGTCCGCCAGTACAACCTGAACGACGGCTACGGCCCCCGGACGGCCTACCAGGGGGATGATGTCACCTTCAAGGTGCTGAACACCCCCGTCTACTACCTCCCCAAGGCCAGCGGCGAGTTTTCCCAGAACGGCCAGGCGATCCGCAAGCTGGAACTGGGCAGCGCCCGCGGCTCGGGCGTGGGTGTGGAGACGCAATGGGGCCTGTTCCAGTCGGCCGGCATGCTGCCCCCGCCGGGACTCGATGCCGATTACGAAGTCGATTACTTCTCCGATCGCGGGCCGGGCTTCGGGTTCGACACCACGTACAAGGGCGGGCAACTCGCCGAGACGACCAAGGACGGCTGGAACTTTGAAGGCAGCTTCGAGTCGTACGTCCTCCCCAACGACGACGGCACCGACAAGCTCGGCCACGAACGCGTGAGCATCCCCCACAACAACGACACGCGCTACCGCGTGCAGTGGGAACACCAGCAAATCCTCCCCGACGATTGGCAAGTGCAATTGCGGGCGGGCGTGGTGAGCGATCCGACGTTCCTGGAAGAGTGGTACGAAAACCAATTCAACAACGGCGACCCGACCAACCTGAGTGCGTACCTGAAGCACCAGAAAGACAACGAAGCGGTCACGTTCCTGCTGGAATATCAGCCGAACAGCTTTGTGACGAATGCCGACGCGTTGCAGAATCGGTTTACGAATGATCGGGTCAATCCCGACGCACCGCCCGGCCTGCTTGACTCGCTTAACGATCGGCCGTTCGAGGTCGATCGCCTGCCGGAAATCGGCTACTACCGATTGGGCGATTCGCTCGCCGACGATCGATTGACCTTCTTCAGCGAAAACCGCGTGGGCGGGTATCGCATGAACGAGGGGGACGCCATCCTCGGCTCGTATGGTGACGATGCCAGGACTGGAACCGTCAATAATTTCAACAACGGTTACGGCTTCGAAGCGAACCCGAACAGAGATCGCTTTTCGTCGCCGGGCATCCCGAGCCTGGGATACACCGGCCAAAGCCAGGACTGGGTGTTGCGCGGGGACTCGCGCCAGGAGATCGATTACCCGATCGACGCCGGGCAGTTCAAGATCGTGCCTTACGTCATGGGGCGCTACACGGGCTACAGTGATTCGCCCGATGGCGATCCGCAGAACCGCGTCATCGCCGGCACGGGCATTCGGATGACGACCGCCTTCTGGAAAGTCGACGACTCCGCCGAGAGCGATTTCTTCGACATCCACCGCGTGCGACATGTCATCGAGCCGGAACTGAACCTGTTCACCAGCGGCGCGACGGTCGATCGCAACAGCGTTTACATCTACGACGACACGATCGACGGCATCAACGACATCTCGGCCGCGAGCTTCTGGATTCGCCAGCGGTGGCAAACCAAGCGCGGCGGGCCGGGCCTGTGGCGCAGCGTCGATTTCTTCACGTTCGATGTGGGCATCACCGGGTTCGCCAACGCCCCGACCGACCCGACCAACCCCGATCGCACGTTCGTCGACGGGACCGGCCCGAACGGGCAATATTACCCCTACCGCAATCGCCTGGGCCCGGAGAGCGCCAAGGGCTTCCGCGGGTTGTTCTTTGAATCGACGCCCGAAGCATCGGTGCCGCGCTCCAACATTGCCGCCCAATCGACCTGGCGGTTGAGCGACACTACGCTGCTGCTGGGCGATGCGAGCTGGAACATTCAGCAACAGGAACTGGCGACGACGGCGGTCGGCGTGCTGGTCGGCCGGGGGGATCGCGTGACCTATTACGCGGGCCTGCGGTACATCGGCCAACTCGACAGCACGATCGCCAGCTTCAGCAGCACGTACCAGATCAGCGCCAAATACACCCTGAATTTCAGCGCTGCCATCGACTTGGCGAGCACCTCCAGCAAGGGGGGCAGCTTCAGCATCATCCGCAAGTTCGACCGGTTCTACATGGGCATCGGCGCATACTACGACGCCGTCGAAGACCGCAGCGGGTTTACCGTGAGCCTGTACCCCGAAGGGGCGGCCGGCGGCGTGAACACCGGCCAGTTGCAGAAGCTGCAGCAATAGACGCAAGCCTGCACAAGGCTGGCGCAGCAATCGGCAAATTGCCCCGCTGTTTTGCGGGCACTTGCGGCGGCTTGCGTCCGATAGGACGGGCAGCGGGCGCTTTGTTATTTAATCGTCAACGCTTTGCCGATGAGCCCGCGGGGTGTCTCTTCTCACGGAGCGTCAAATGACGATCTCAAGCGCCAGCAGTTCCCCGCTGTATCCGGTTTCAACCAAGCCCGCTCAGGCGCCGCCCAAGCCCGCGGCCGTTCCCGCACCGACGGATGCGGACGGCGACCACGACGGCGACACGGCCGCCTCGGAGCGCGGCGGCATTGATGTGTACGGCTGATCCGTAACGCCGGGTTCGCCCGGCAAACTCAGCACCAACGCACGCCGCCGAAGCGGATTGAATCCGTTTCGGCGGCGTGTGTGCATTGCGGCGCGGCAGAGCGGTTACATGGCCTTGAGCAAGAGGCTCACGACCTTGTTCAGGCCGCTCTTGGCGTTGGTGACGAACTGCGTGAAGATCTTGTTCGTCACGGCCATGAATTCGCCGATGTCTTCCAGGCGCTGCCGCGTCGCGCGGACGGCCTCATCATTGGCGGCTTTGCCGATGACGGTTTCATCCAGGTCGGCGGCGCACTGCTTGATGGTTTCAAGCACGGGGTCCATCTCGCGGCGCTTCCGCTCGGCGGCGATGACGCTGAAGATTTCCCAGACGTCGGACAAGCTCTCAAAATACTCCCGCCGCTCACCGCGACGATGCAGCCGTCGGATGATGCCCCAATCGCACAGGGCGCGCAGGCTCATGCTGGCGTTGCCCCGGCTGATGTGGAGCCGTTCCATGACGTCGTCGGTGCACAGCGGTTGTGCCGTGATGTACAAGACCGCATGAATCTCGGCCATGGTTCGGTTGATTCCCCAGACCTGGCCCATCTCACCCCATTTGCGGATGAAATCGTCCTGCACCTTGCGAAGCCGCTGATCCACACTGCCACCCGTTGCCCGCACCATCGGGCGTTCTGCCAAACCGTTTGTCATTTCAGTTCCTTTTCGGAGGTTCCTGAAACTATAGCATCTTTAGAAGTTATTGTTTTTCAGAATGGATGAAACTTCAGGCGGGATTCAGGCACTAACCGGTGGGCTGAAAGTTCTACGGGACGAGGACGTCTTTGGATGTGAATGCGGGGTTTCCCGAAAGAAGTTTCCCGACAGCAACGGAGTGTTGAATGCAAAAAGGACGCAGGTTTGACGCGGGGCCGCGGGTTGATGTGCTGGAATCGCGGCTGCTGCGGTCGGCGGTGGTGAATGACCCCAGTTACAGCGCCCAAGCCGATCTGACGGCGATCAATGTGACGGCGGCATGGAAAAAGTCGACCGGCAACCTGAACGTGGTGGTCGCCGACATCGATACCGGGATCGATTACACCCACCCCGATCTCTACGCCAACATCTGGATCAACCAGGCGGAAATCCCCGCCGCCATCAAGGTGAAGCTCAAGGATGTGGACGGCGACGGGCGAATCAGCTTTTACCACCTGGATTCCAAAAAGAACACGGGCCTGGTCAAAGACGTCAACGGCAACGGCGTGATCGACCCGGGCGACCTGCTTGAGCCGGTGAAGCGCGGCGGCTGGGAAGACGGGATCGACGCCGACAAGAACGGATACACCGACGACATCATCGGCTGGGATTTTGC
>JBQCCH010000554.1:0-4020 GCA_051962375.1 Tepidisphaeraceae bacterium | reverse complement strand
CATCCACTGCTTGGCGACCACGTTGATCTGAATGGCATCCGGGGGCGGGCTGCGCATGTCGACGAACAACTTGGCGCCCCAGAGAAACATCACCAGCAGGATCAGGAAGGGGAACACCATCCACGCGATTTCCAGCGTCGTATTGGACGGCACGCGCGGGGGTGCGTCGGTCGGATGACGGCGGCGGTAACGAAGGGAGAAGTAGACGATCAACGAGCAGATGATGATCGCAAAGAACGCACTGACCCCGAGCAGGAACAGAAACAGAGCATCGTACTGCCCCGAAAAATTGGAGGCGGAGTGCGGCATGAGCGTGAGGCCGTTGGCGAGGATCATGCTGGGCCTCCTGTGGGCTGGGTGGAGGGGGCCGTCGCGGGCTGACGCGATTGGATGGCGGCGATGATGCCGGGCGGCGGATCGTAGGCTTTGGTCTGCTCGTTCCACGTCCAGCCGAGGTGCTGGAAGACGGCGTTTTCCCGATCGTGCATGGCGCGAAGGTCTTGGGCGTCGGTCACGTCGTGCCCTTCCTGCGGCTGCAACGGCACGCCGCCGCGGGCGACCTCGCTCGGGCGGACAACGGAATTGGGTTCATCCCGCACGGCAGTTTTGCGGGCAAAATCATGAAGCATCCAGTAAATCCCCGCGGCCATCGCGAAAAAGAAGATGGCGAAGCCGACGAGCGAGCCGACGACCCAGCGGATGCGGATGTCGCGGACTTCGTAGCGCCGTTTCTGGATGCCGGGGGGCGGCGGTTGATCGGGGCTGTGCGGGTCAGTCGACATTGGCCGCTCCTTTCACGACCAGCGCGGTGCGGTTGGCGCCGGAGGTTGGGTAGGCGGCGGGGAAAAGCGGTTGCTGGTCGAGCGAGCGCAGGAACAGGCCGATCCACAGGCCGCCGAGCGCGATGGGTGCGAGCAAGTCGGTGGGATAAACGCCGGCAGGAGCGCCGGTGTAGGTCGAGGGGGCGACGAGCCACAGCGTATCGACCCATCGCATGCACCAGATCCCGGCCGCGATCAGGGCGAGGGTGCCGAGCTGGCGCTTCAGGCGTGCCGACAGCAGCAGGAACAGCGGGACTAGCAGATGAAGAAAGATCAGGGCCGCCCCCACCCACTGCCAGCCGTGCCGGGTGCGGTGGACGAACCAGGGGATGTCCGTCTGAGTGTTGCCGAGCCATTGGATAAGGTACTGCGAAAACATGACGTAGGCCCAGAGCACCAGATTCATCAGCAGCAGCTTGCCGAGGTCATGCACGCGTTCGGGCGTGGTGATGGGCGTGCTGGCGCGCTCGTGATTGAGGGCATACAGCACGAGGACGATCCAGAGATTGGCGGTAAGAGCTTCGCCCATGAGGATGACCATGCCGAAGATCGTCGAGACCCAGTGCGGCTCGCGGGACATGATCCAATCGACGCCGACGAGCGAGACGGTGAGGAACAGCATGACCAACCCGCCCCGCCCGATGAGACGGAGGCGGTGGGAAAGGTGCAGAGCGTCGTCCGGCGTGGGCGCGCGGTCCTGGGCGATCGACAGCCGGCGCAGCCACCAGGCGAAGGCGATCCAAATGACGAACGTGATCGCGGTGCGAAGGTAGATGATGTCGGCATTGAACCAGGGTCGACGGCTGGCCTGGATGGGGTCGTGGGCCCAGATGCGGGCGTCGGCCCAGGGGACGATTTGCGGCGCCAGGATCAATAGCGGAATGCCCAGAACCGCCAGGGCCGGGAGCGTGAGGCTGCCGGCTTCGCAAATGCGGCGGGCGGTGCGCGCCCAGGCGCCGCCGCTGGCGTGCAACAGCAATAGCATGCCCAGGCAGCCGAGCGCGGTATTGAGCCAGAAGGTGTAAGCGAACAAGTAGGAACGGGCGACCGCATGGGGCCAGAAGATCGCCAACAGCAGCAACAGCACCCAGGCGGCCGCGCCCACAACGAACGCGCGGTTGCCGAAGGTGCGGAAACGCGGCGGGAGCGGGCCGTTGAGGGTGAAGAGGGTCATGCTCATTGGTGCCACCCCACCGTTTTTGCGTGAATGTCGCCGAGGCCGTAAAGCGTGGCGCGGGTCTTGGCGTCGGCATTGGCAACGTCGGGAGCGGCCTGCAGCGCTCGGATGTAAGCGATGATTGCCCAGCGATCCGCCGGGGCGACCTTGTCGCAATAGCTGTACATCGCGCCGTAGCCGGCGGTGATGACATTGTAGAAATGCCCGTCCGGGACGGCCTTTAGGCGCGGGATGTGATAGGACGGCGGGTGCTGGAACCCGCGCTGGGCGACCATGCCTTCCCCGTTCCCGAGCCTACCATGACAGGCCGAGCAATAGATGTCGAACTGCTGTTGTCCGCGATGCAGCAGCGCGTCGGTGATCGGCACGGGAATGCGCGTGGCCGGATCGATGGTGCCTGCCGTGCCGGCGGGATTGAGTTGGACGGTGGTTGCGTAAGGTCCGCCGGGGACCGTCATCGGATCACGCGGCACCACGCCGGCGACCAAGGGCCGGGCGGACGCGTTATCGGCGTAGCGGTCGTTGGGCGTGTAGGTCTTGTACTTGGGCTGTTCGCCCATGTCGGATTTGGCATCACAACCGAAGCCGAACAACAGCGCCCCCGCTGCGATCACGATCGCCGGCCGCCGCCAGAAATGGGTGCGGCCCGCGCGATGGAATGTGCCTTGGCGAAGCGTCACCGGGGCACCTCCACGACGGACAACGGCTGGAACGATTCCAGGAAGGTTCGGGTCGTTTCCCGATCGAACAGCGGGTCTTTTGCTTCGATGCAGAGGAAGAACCGATCGCGGCTGGCGCGGCGGAACGAGGGAATCTTGAACATCGGGTGATACGGCTGGGGCAAGCCGCACAGGGCGAGCATGCCGAAGACCGCTGACAGGCCGGCGAAGAGGACGGCGAGCTCGAAGGTGATGGGAATAAAAGCGGGCCAGCTAAATGGGGGTTTTCCGCCGATATCCAGGCGATAGCTCCACGAGCAGGCGTACCACATCATGCCGAACGCCCCACTGCCGCCGACGAGGGCGCCGATCAGCGAAATCAGCGGCACCTTGGACGGAGGGCGCTTGAAGCACTTGGGCAGTTCTTCGATCGGGTACGGCGTATAGGCTTCGGCGCGCCGGAAGCCGCGCTCGTGCACTTGTTTGGCGGCTTCCACCACGGCTTCCTGCGAGCCGAAGACGGCGGCCATGCCGAACAATTGAAGGGGCTGGGCTTGCTTAACCATGGCGAGCCTCCGCCTCCTGGGCCACGCCGCGGGGGAGATCGCCGTGCTGGGTTTTGTGCACCAGCTCGCGCATTTCCGACCCGGAAATCAGGGGAAGGAACCGCACGAAGATGAAGAAGAAGCAAAGGAACAGGCCCAGCGTGCCGGCGAAGGTGGCGATGTCCCAGAACGTCGGATAGTACATGCCCCAACTGCTGGGCATGAAATCGCGGTGCAGGCTGGCAACGATGATGACGAACCGCTCCAGCCACATGCCGACGTTGACCAGCAACGACAGGATGAACGCCAGCCAGATGCATTGGCGGCACGCCTTGAACCAGAAGAACTGCGGCACCAGGCAATTGCAGGTGATCATCATCCAGTACGCCACCGCGTAAGGACCGATCATGCGGTTGATGGAGACGAAGGTATAGTAGGTGTCGACGCTGTACCAGGCCATGTACGCTTCGGAGGCATAGCCGTAGCTGACGATCAACGACGTGACGAGCATGAGCTTGCAGCAGTTGTCGATGTGCCGATCGGTGATCATGCCCTTGAGCCCGTAGACGGCACGAATGGGCACGGCCAGCGAGACGACCATCGCAAAGCCGCTGAAAATAGCCCCCGCGACGAAGTACGGCGGGAAAATGGACGAGTGCCATCCGGGCACCTGGGCGGCGGCGAAATCGATGCCCACGATGCTGTGCACGCTGATCACCAGCGGCGCGGCCAGCCCGGCGAGCAGGAGGTAGGCTTTTTGATGATGCTCCCAGTGCCGGCTCGCGCCGCGCCAGCCGAGCGCCATCAGGCCATACGTA
>JBQCCH010000553.1:0-2582 GCA_051962375.1 Tepidisphaeraceae bacterium | reverse complement strand
ATCGGTCTCGCCGACGATCAGCAGGAGATTGCCGGTCATGTTTTTCGCGTTGGTCACGTTCGATTGCTCGGCATACCACGGCCCGATCGGCCAGCCCATCCAGAGCTCGTTCCACCAGATCTTGTCCATGCGATTGTCGTGGCAGCCGCAATCGGCGACGGCGGCCTTGTAGAAATTGCCGTAAGCTTCCAGCGCCCGCAGCGCGTTCTGCCCGCCGGCGCTTGTGCCATAGACGCCGACGCGCGTGAGATCCATGTACGGATATTTCTTCGCGGCCGCCTGCATCCAGAGGATGCGGTCGGGGAAGCCGGCGTCGCCGATATTGTGCCAGCAGACGTCATGGAAGGCCTTGCTCCGCTCGCTCGTGCCCATGCCGTCAATCTGCACCACGACGAAGCCAAGCTCAGCCAGGCTCATCGCGCCGTTCCATCGCGTGAATTCCTTCGGCACGTAAGCGCTCTGCGGGCCGGCGTAGATCTGCTCGATGACGGGGTATTTTTTGCCGGGATCGAACGTGGTGGGGCGGTAGATGACGCCGTCGATTTCAGTCACCCCGTCCCGCGCCTTGGCAGCGAAATGTTCCGGCGCCTGCCAGTGGACGGCTTTCAGTTGTGAATCGTCACCGCGGGCCAGTTCGCAGAGCAACGCGCCATCGCTGCCGCGGCGCAGCTCGCTCACCGGCGGCAGATCCACTCGGGAGTAGGTGTCGATATAGAATCGGCCGTCGGGCGATTCCGTCACTTTGTGCGTGCCGTCCGCGGGGGTCAGATCGATCAGATCACTGCCGTCGAAATTCACGCGGCACTCGTGCACGTAGTACGGGTCTTGCCCGGGCACCAGGCCGCCGGCACGGAACCAGATCTGTCGCCGGGCCGGATCAACCCGCGTTACGCCGCGAACTACCCACGGCCCTTTCGTGATCTGGTTTTTCACGCGGCCCGTGGTCGCGTCGTACAGGTACAGGTGGTTCCACCCGTCCCGCTCGCTCATCCAGATGATCTCGTGCGTCGCGTCGACATAATTCACGAAATATTTGCCGGCATAGTCGATGAACGTTTTGCTCGTTTCATCGATGACAGAACTTGCCTTCCCGGTGGCGGCATCGACGCCGATGATGCGCAGCACCTGGTGGCCGCGCTGGTTATACGCGAACGTGAATCGGCCACTGTCTGAATCCCATCGCACGTCGTCCAGCGACCACGGATTCGGGAACAGGGCGTCGCTGATCGGCGTCTGGGCGTGGTCCTTCACATGAAACAGGTGCGGCTTCGTCAAAGGGATCTTGTCGCCGGGCTTTGCGTAATCGAGCGTCAGCAGCTTCGGCTGGAGCTGGTCGGGCGGGGAGGATTGGACGATGTAGACCTTTCGATGATCCCCCTCGAGGGTTTTCATCGCGACGAAGGCCGACGAATCGGGGCTCCAGAAAATGTCGTTGTCGTAGTGATCGTCCGCGGTGCCGTCCTGGGTCAGCACGGTTTCGGCGCCGTTCTGGCGGTCGTGCAGAACGAGGTTGAAATCTCGCAGCTCGATTTGATATTTGCCGTCCGGCGATTGCGATTCAGCGCGCGATCGGCGCCGGCCTCGCGGGCGATTGGCGGGGACGTGCTGCCCATCGATGACGGCTTCACCGCCGGCGTCGGGCGCCTTGAAAAGGGCGACGGCCGCACCGGCTTCGTTGGTGGCGAGCCACACGTGTCCGCCGTAGGTGTTCCGGGTCTGCCGTTCGCCCGGCCGGAGCGCGCCATATGCCACCCGGCGGCCGGAGGGATCGATCCAGAACAGGTTCGCGATAGCCGGCGTCTTGTTGATGAAGGTGATGTCAGTCGAATCGCCGCCGGTGACGCTCGGCTCAAAGTTCAGCAGCGGGGCGATCGCCAACTGATCCGCGCCGGCCCCCTTGGCGGGCGACAGGACATTGGTCTGAGGGTCGAATGCCCAGCGTTTCCCCTGGGCATGGATGACAAGCGTACCGGACGCCATCTCCAGCCCGTCGATAGGCAAATGATCCGGCGTGATCGTCTTGTTCAGCACCTGGCTCAATGCAGCGGCCATGCGCGTGGAATCGAACGCCGGCTGGATCGTGGCTTTTTCGGCGTCCACCCACATGAAATCGCGTGCGCCCTGGGCCCCTTCCTTGGCGAACCAGAAGATGTTTCCGTCCTTGGTCCAGTGGGCCGCCACATGGGTGTTCAGCACCATGCCGCGCGTCAGGGCGTCTAACTTGTCAGCCCGTTGATAATCCTCGCGCGTGCCTTGCGCGAACAGACTGCTGCTGAACATGAGAATGGCCGCGGCGACGGACGGAAGGTTGCGATGCATGGGACGGGGTTTTAACAAGCTTTGGCGAACTCCGCGATGGGCCCTCGCCGGGTGCGGCATCTTCCGCATGAAATCGATGAGGGCGTCCGGATTTGCGGCCGGCTCTAAACCACTGGATCGCTTTCGCGGGCGACCGGTTCATAGGCTTTGACGATGTTCTGCACCAGGCGATGGCGGACGATGTCGGTCTTTTCCAGGCGGATTTGAGCGATGTTCGGAATCCCCTTCAGGCGATCGAGCGCGTCGATCAGGCCGCTGGGGGT
>JBQCCH010000552.1:0-9361 GCA_051962375.1 Tepidisphaeraceae bacterium | reverse complement strand
TTGGGGTTCCTCCTCTACAAAAACCCCGCGAAGCTTCAAACGTTCAACCTGAGTTTCGGCCGGGCGCACGTATTTTACCCGGCGGCCACCCCCGCGCGATGCACCGCAGCGTTGTTGCTGGACATCGATCCGGTGGGTTTGGTGCGCAATCGCCGCGGGCCGGCGGGGGAGGGATTCGCCTTGGAGCAGTATGTAAACGATCGGCCTTATGTGGGCTCATCGTTTCTCAGCGTGGCGATCGCGGAAGTCTTCGGCTCCGCGCTTTCCGGCAACAGCCGGGAGCGGCCGGAATTGGTGCGGCAGCGGATCCCGCTGGAGGCGACCGTTGCCGTGCTTCCGTGCCGCGCGGGCGAGCCGATGCTGCGCCAATTGTTTGAGCCCTTAGGCTACGCCGTCGAAGCACACCGGCATCCGCTGGACGAAACCGTTGCGGAGTGGGGCGAGGGTCCCTACTGGTCGCTCACACTCCGCGCTGAGGTGACGTTGCATGACCTGTTGACGCATCTTTACGTGCTCATCCCCGTACTGGATGGCGATAAGCACTATTGGATCGGCGAAGCCGAGGTGGAAAAGCTTCTGCGTCACGGACAAGGGTGGCTGGCGGGGCACCGGGAAAAAGAATGGATCGTCGAACGCTATCTGAAGCGGCGTGGCCACCTGACGCGCCAGGCGCTGGAGCGGTTGTTGGAAGCCGACCAGCAAAACGCTGATGACGATGAGGAGCAACACGCACACGAAGAAGATACGGTTGAACGCAAGATCAGCCTGAACGAGCAGCGGCTCGGCGCCGTAATGGCGGCGCTGCGGGCCAGTGGGGCGCAGCGGGTGCTGGACTTGGGGTGCAGCAATGGCAATCTGCTGCGACTGCTTCTGGCGGACCGGCAGTTCAAAAGCATCGTCGGCCTGGATGTGTCTCACCGTGCGCTGGAGATTGCGGCGGATCGTCTGCATCTGGATCGGCTGCCGCCTGCGCAGCGCGAGCGGATCACATTGATGCAGGGATCGCTCAACTACCGTGACACGCGCCTTGAAGGGTATGACGCGGCGGCGGTGGTGGAAGTGATCGAACACCTGGACGAGCCGCGTCTGACGGCCTTCGAGCGCGTGCTGTTTGAGTTTGCTAAGCCCCAAACGGTCGTGCTAAGCACCCCAAACGTGGAATACAACGTGCTGTTTGAGTCGCTGCCGGCCGGGAAGTTTCGCCATCGGGATCACCGCTTTGAGTGGACGCGGGCGCAGTTTCAGGCTTGGGCCGGGCGCGTGGCCGAGCGGTTTGGTTACGCGGTGCGGTTCGTGGCGATCGGACCGGAAGATCCGGTTCATGGGTCACCCACGCAAATGGGAATTTTCACGCGTGCCTGATCCAAGGTCATGGCTGAAAATCTTCCACCCATCCTCCCAGTCGGCACGACCGTCGTCACCTTGATCGAAATCGGTCGCGGCAATCCTCGTCCAGCGCGCCCACCGGGCGCGGTGGGAAGGATCGTGCAGACGCCGTCGGATCCGGCGGATGCATACCAAGTGCGCTTCCCGGACGGTTTGGAAACGCCACTGCGGCGCAATGACATGCAGGTCATATCGCTATACCAGACGGCGGGGCTCTCTGAGCAGACGGCGGCCGAGTGGGATTGGTCGCGGTATGTGATTTATCGCTGCGTGATCGGCTCCCGGGCCTATGGGCTTGAGCGCGACGCATCCGATACCGACTATCGCGGCGTCTATCTGCCGCCGGCAGCAGTGCATTGGTCGATCTACGGCGTGCCTGAGCAGTTGGAAAACGACGCGGCACAGGAGTGCTACTGGGAAATCGCCAAATTCATTAAGTTGGCGCTGAAGGCGAATCCGAATGTCCTGGAAACGCTTTATTCGCCGATCGTCGAACACATCGAACCGATCGGCCAAGCCCTGCTGGATATCCGCCAGGCCTTTCTCTCGAAGCTCGTGTTCCAGACCTTCAATGGGTATGCCTTATCGCAGTTTCGGAAAATGGAGCAGGACATCCGCAATCACGGGCAGGTGAAATGGAAGCACGCCATGCACCTGATCCGGCTGCTGATGTCTGGGATTCAGGTGCTGCGTGAGGGCGAGCTCCGGGTGCAGGTGGGGGAGAATCGTGAGCCGTTGCTCGCAGTCCGCGATGGCCTGGTGCCGTGGGATGAGCTCGAGCGGTGGCGGCTGTCGCTGCACCGGGAATTTGAGCAGGCGGCAGAACGGACGCGCTTGCCTGAGGGCCCCGATTACGCCGCGGCAAACGCCTTGCTGATTCGCGCCCGGCGCCTGATGGCTGAGCGAGAGGAGGAACTGTCATGATCGATTTGGGATTGTGCCGCCGCATCATCGCGGATCATCCGTACCCGCTGCTTTTTGCAACGGTGAGCGGTGCGCACCTGTACGGCTTTCCCTCGGCAGATTCGGATTACGACCTGCGTGGCGTCCATCTGCTGCCGCCCGCCGAAGTGATGGGGCTGTATGAGTTGAAAGAGACGGTGGAGCGGGAAGGGATTTGGGAAGGGACCGAGATCGACCTGGTGACGCATGATGCGGGCAAGTTCTTCAGGCTGATGCTAAGGCGCAACGGCTATGTCCTGGAGCAACTGCTGTCGCCGATCGTTGTGCATACCACGCCGGCCCACGCGGAACTGAAGGCATTGGCCCCGGCGTGCCTGACGAAGCATCATGCCCATCATTACCTCGGATTCGCACAGACGCAGTGGACGTTATTTCAGAAGGAAAATCCGCCGCGGGTGAAGCCATTGCTGTACGTCTACCGCGTGCTTCTGACGGGCATTCACCTGATGCGCAGCGGCGAAGTGGAGGCAAATCTGCCGAGGCTGAACGAGTTTTTCCGGCTGCCGTATCTGAACGAACTGATCGCTCAGAAGACTTCGGGTGCCGAGAATGGCACTCACTCCGCAACGGATCTGGAATATCACGTCGGCGAATACCAACGCCTGCGCGCAGAGTTAGAGCAGGCCTATGCGGAATCGGTGCTGCCTGACATGCCGTCGGCGATGCCGGCGCTGAACGATCTTCTGGTGCGGATCCGCCTGGCGAGGATGTAATGCAAATCACGATTCCTAAACTGTCGCTGGTGGCGTTGGTGGGGTGCTCGGGGTCGGGCAAGAGCACCTTCGCTCGCCAGCATTTTCTGCCTACGGAGATTCTCTCCTCCGACTTTTGCCGCGGACTCGTATCCAACGATGAAAACGACCAAGCCGCGACTGGCGATGCCTTTGATGTATTGGGCTATATCGCCGCAAAGCGCCTGGCTCGCGGGCTGCTGACCGTGGTGGACGCGACGAACGTTCAGCCGGAAGCGCGCAAGCCGCTGGTGGCCTTGGCGCGGGAACATGATGTATTGCCCGTGGCGATCGTTCTGCAACTCCCGGAGGAGATTTGCCGCGAGCGCAACCGCACGCGGCCGGACCGAAGCTTCGGCAGCCATGTGGTTCGGAACCAGGCGATGCAGCTGCGGCGGTCGCTGCGTGGTTTGCAGCGCGAAGGGTTCCGGCATGTCTTTGTGCTGCGCTCGCTGGAAGAAGTCGCGGCCGCCGCGGTCTCGCGCGAGCCGCTCTGGAACAACAAGCGGCACGAACATGGGCCCTTCGACATCATCGGCGACGTGCACGGGTGCTTGGACGAACTGGTCGAGCTGCTGAAGCGGCTCGGTTATACGGTGGATGACGACCTGCGCGTAGCGCCCCCGGCCGGACGCAAGGCGGTGTTCGTCGGCGATCTCGTCGATCGCGGCCCGAAGGTGCCGCAGGTGCTCAAGCTGGTCATGCAGATGGTGCGTGACGGAACGGCCCTTTGCGTGCCGGGGAACCATGACATCAAGCTCATGCGCAAGCTGCGCGGCAAAGACGTTCAACTCACGCACGGCCTGGCCGAATCGATATTGCAGTTAGCGGCGGAGTCCGAGGCGTTCCGGCGCGAGGTCGCCGACTTCATCGATGGGCTGGTGAGCCATTACGTCCTGGACGAGGGAAGGCTTGTGGTGGCGCACGCGGGAATGAAAGAACGCTACCAGGGGCGCGGGTCGGGGCGTGTGCGCGAGTTTGCCCTTTATGGAGAGACGACCGGCGAAACCGATGAATTCGGTCTACCCGTGCGCCACAACTGGGCGGCGGAATATCGCGGATCGGCGATGGTGGTGTACGGTCATACGCCCGTGCCGGAGGCGGATTGGCTCAACAACACGCTCAACATCGATACCGGCTGTGTGTTCGGCGGCAAGTTGACAGCCCTGCGTTACCCGGAGCGGGAAGTTCATTCCGTTCCGGCACAGCAGACGTATGCACAACCTGCCAAGCCCTTCATTCCGGTGGAGATGCAAGCGCCGACGCTATCCGCACAGCAACAGCACGATGATGTCTTGGAAATTTCCGATGTGATCGGCAAGCGGATCGTGACGACGCGATTGATGCAGAACGTCACCGTGCGGGAGGAAAACGGGATCGCGGCCCTGGAGGTGATGAGCCGGTTTGCCGCGAATCCAAAGTGGCTGATTTACCTGCCGCCGACCATGTCGCCGTCGGAAACCACGGATGCACCGGGGTTGCTGGAACATCCGCGCGAAGCGTTCGCTTATTTTCGCAATCAAGGAATCGGCCGCGTTGTATGCGAAGAAAAGCACATGGGCTCGCGCGCGGTTGTCATCGTCTGCCAGGATGATGAAGTGGCCCGGCGGCGATTCGGCGTGAGTGGCGAGGGGGCCGGCATCATCTACACACGCACGGGACGCCGTTTCTTTGAAGATCGTGCCATGGAGGCGGCATTGCTGGATCATGTCCGGCACGCCTGTACGGCCGCGGGGTATTGGGAGGAGTTCGCCAGCGACTGGTTCTGTTTTGATTGTGAACTGATGCCCTGGTCGGCGAAGGCCCAGGATCTGATCAAAAACCAGTACGCCGCCGTCGGGTCGGCCGCGACCGCGGGCTTGGCGCAGACGATCGCAGCGCTGCGGGAAACGGCCGGCCGTTTTGCGGGTGAGCCGCAAGGGCAAATGGTTGCTCTGCTCGATCAGTACACGGCGCGGGCGCGGCGGGTAGAAACGTACGTTGCCGCCTACCGGCAGTACTGCTGGCCGGTGCACAGCGTCAGCGACTTAAAGCTCGCGCCTTTTCACTTGCTGGCGAGCGAGGGAAAAACGCATGTGCAACAGGATCACCTCTGGCACATGCAAACGCTGGCGCGCCTGGCGGAATCGCCGGCCCCGGGTTCGCCTCTGTTGGCAACGACTTACAAAGTGGTGGATGTGACCGACCCGGAGAGCGAAGCCGCGGCAACGCAGTGGTGGACCGAACTGACCGCCCGCGGCGGCGAAGGCATGGTCGTCAAGCCGCTGGATTTCATCGTTCGCGGTCCGAAAAGGCTCGTCCAGCCAGCCATCAAATGCCGCGGCAAAGAGTATCTCCGCATCATCTATGGTCCGGAATATGACGCCGACGAGCACCTGTCGCGCCTGCGCAACCGCGGTTTGAGCGGCAAACGCTCGCTGGCGCTACGCGAGTTCGCATTGGGAGTGGAATCGCTGGAGCGTTTTGTTAGCCGAGAGCCACTTCGGCGCTTGCATGTATGGGTGTTCGCGGTCCTGGCTTTGGAAAGCGAGCCGGTGGATCCGCGGCTGTGACGACCGCCGGAAAATTTTCTGAAGCGTTTTATAACGAGGTGGAAACCAGCGAGGCGCAACCGACTTGGCACCCTTCATCTCCAACTATTTTCCCGATGGCAAACGAATCGAAAGACACGGAGTTGTAAGGAACTGAAGGCCTGCGATTCGAAGCCGTCCAAGCTGGAAACGTATTCACTTTGTGCCGCTCGTTCAGCGACATTGCCACCAATCGAACTTCAGCTGCGCGCCCGCATCGGTTGTGAAGCGGAGGTAGATGTCGTGTACGCCTTTGAGGCCCGGGAGCGGGGTGGTGAGGGTTTGCCATTGATCACCGCCGCCGGTGGGGCTGATGTGAAGGACCGCGGCCGGCGGTGCGTCGGGCGCATCGATGCAGACTTCGATGGCGGCCTTTCCCTGGGCGGCGACGCGTGCCGTGAATTCCTGGCTCGCGCGCTGGCCGAAATCCACGGATTTGATCTTGAGGTAGTCGCCGGTGTCGATGCTGGTGACGTACATGCCCCCCTTGGCATCGGCCTGCGTTTTGATGCCCGATTCCCAGCAGAATGTTTCCGCTTCCGTTCTTTCATACGGATTCAGGTGGCCCAGCGGGGCGGGGCCGTCCTTGGTCATGGTGATTTTGGGGAAGGTGCCGTCAGGGTTGTAGTCGAAAGATTCCACGCAAACCGATCGCGTGAATCCGCCGCCGCCGGGCAGGGCGCCGTTGTGATAGAAGAAGTAGGAGTGGCCCTTGTAATCGATGACGCCCGGGTGATTGGTGAAGCTTTTGCCCTCCGTGGGCATGATCACGCCGCGATACTGCCACGGCCCGGTTGGCCCTGTGCTTGTCGCGTAGGCGATGAACTCGGGGATTCCGCCGGCCGCATAGACCATGTAATACAGGTTCCCGCGGCGGTAAAACCACGGGCCTTCCTCGTAAAGGCTGGCCCGTGGGTCGCCTTTCTTTTTTTCTCGTTTGCCGAAGCCTTCGGGGGTGAGCGCGACGTCAACAACGCCGACTTTCTCATCATACGAAATCATGTCCCGGTTCAGCTTGACGTATTTCAGCTGAGGGTTGCCCCAGTACAGGTACGCCTGCCCGTCGTCGTCGATGTAAACGGTCGGATCGATGTTCCCCCAGCCGGCCGAAATCAGCGGCTTGCCGATCGCGTCTTTGAACGGGCCCGTGGGATTGTCGGCGACGGCCACTCCGATCGACATGCCGCCGCCTTTTCGATTCATCGGCACGTAATAGTAAAACTTGCCGGCCCGCTCGATCACCTGTCCGGCCCAGGCGTCGGAACGCGCCCAGTCGAAGGAGGTAACCGCCAACGGCGAGCCGTGATCCGTCCAGTTCACCATGTCGGTCGACGAAAAACACCGCCAATCCTTCATGGTGAACCAGGTGGATTTGTCCTCGTCGTGCCCGGTGTAGAGGTAGACGCGATCGTGATACACCAACGGCGCCGGATCAGCCGTGTACAGCGTTTGAATGATCGGGTTGTCGGCCAGGCACGTTCGTCCGAGGGCGAGGGCAAGCAGCGGCAGGAGCTTGAGTGACGTTTTCACGTAATCGATTACCATCGGCGGTAACCGACGTTTAATGACTCGCATTTTTGCGAGGTTCCGGAGCCGGGTGGGTCGCTTTACGCAACGCCGCTGCGTGTCGGCAGGCGTTTCTTGTAATTGCCGAACCAGCCGAGCAGGGCGGTGCCGGCGTAATCGGGCAGGTCGCGCGCCGGCGTATCCACGTAGTCGGCCGCCAGGTGGGCAAGCAGGCACTTGGTCGAACGGATCGCGGGCTGTTTGCGGAGAATGCCAAGGAACTTCGGCGGGGCGATGATTGCCAGGGCGTCGAACGCGTGCTGGTCTTCCGCCTTCTGGATCACCTCGCCGATCGTCTTGGCGAAGCGGCGCATGTCTGTCGTGTGGGGATCAACTTGCGCATCCATTGCCGACTTCGTGCGGGCGCCCATCCGCTTGCGGAATCGGCCGGCTTGATCGGTGTCAATCTGCTGCGGCCGAAGCCGGCCGCTCGGGTGCTTCAATTCCTGCACCACTTTCATCGATCGGTCGCGGACGTTGATCGAAAAAATGCGAGCGTCGCTGGCATCGGCAATTAAAATCCAACGTTGCATGGTGGGTCCTCGCGTCGAGTGATGACAATCGGCGCGAGCCACTATGTCACTGCGGCGGCCCTGAAGAAATCAGCGATCCACCGCAATTTCAGCTGCAAGAGTTTCGTAGGCGCCTGCGGTAATGCCCGATGGGGGGTAATGCCCGATGGAGGCAATACCCGATGAGGGGCAACGCCCGATGACGGCCGCGCCTTCCGCGAACGTTCGCGTGTCACTGAGCAGCCGGCATCCAAACGACCGAGCGGCCGCCGCGGTTGTTGCGGGCGAAGTTGGGGATCGCCTGAAATTCCGTCCCATCGCTGAACTTACCGTGCAATGAGATCACACCGTCCAACAACGTGGGGGACCACTTCGACTGAATCAGCTCGGTGGAACCCAGGGCATGATTCAGGGGCTGATCGACGCTTTCGAAGTTGAAAATCAGCGGCCCATAGCGAAGCGCGACTTTGTTTCGGTCGGCCGCGACCTGCGGATCGGCGGTCACACGCTGAACCCGCATCGGCAGAACAAACTCAACTTTGTCTCCCGCCTTCCACGTGCGATCGAGAACGGCATAACCCTTGTCAAACGTTGCCTTCACGGGCTGGCCGTTGACTTGGAGCGACTCAATCCCGCTCACTTCCGGCGTGCTGCGATACAGTGCGGACGCATCTCGCTTCGGCACGCGAATGCGCAAGGCAAACTGCTTCGACGCGTCCGGGTTGATCTGCAGCGTGACCTTGCCATCCCACGGGTAGTTGGTGGACTGCGTCACTTGAACGTCCGTGCTCGCAATGTCCGGCACGGTCGTCGTGCTGCCGACGAACAAGTTCACCGCCAGGCCATCCGCCTGACGCGTATACATCCAGGTCGGCAGCGACAGGAGCACGCGCGGGATGTTCCCCACGCAGCACGGGCAGACGTGCCACTTGTAACGCATCTGGTCGGTGTCCAGCGAATTGGTGTACGTGAAGTTTTGCCCGTTGAGATCGATGTCGCTCAACAGGGCGTTGTAGATCACGTCTTCATACAGGTCGGCGTATTTGGCGTCGCCGTAGAGCAGGTTCATCTGGTGCTGGAAGAAGAGCATGCCCGCCCCCGCGCACGACTCGCAGTAGGCGTTGTTCGGCAGCGAATACGCCGTTCCGAATCCTTCGCTGGTTTCGCCGCTGCCGACGCCGCCGGTGAGGTACATCTTCTTGTTCACCAGATCGCTCCAGAGCGAATCGACGGCGCTCAGATACTGCGGGTCTGAACTTCGACGCGCCTCGGCCGTCATCGCACTGTAGAGATAGACCGCCCGGACGGCGTGCCCGACGGCGGTGTATTGCTGCGTCACTGGAAGGAACGTTTGGTCGTAGGCAGAGCCGTTGCCGGCGCCGGTGAAGAAATCCCCGCCCGCCGCCGTCGGCCCGGTGCTGCCGTGCCCGCGGCAATCGAGCAGAAATCGTGCGAGCTTGGCGTATTTGTCGCCCTTGCCGGCGCCTTCAACCTTGTTGACATAAGCCGCCAGCCGATAGCAAGCCTGCTCCATCTCTTCGTGCCCGTCGTACCACGGGTGATTTTTCACCACCAGATTGTCGTACCAGCAGTCGGCCAGCTTCTTGGCGGCATTGTAGAGTCGCGCGTCTTT
>JBQCCH010000551.1:0-4170 GCA_051962375.1 Tepidisphaeraceae bacterium | reverse complement strand
CAGCGCGTAGCGACCGAGTTGGCCCGGCTTGCCGAGGTGTCGGAATTCGACGGCATCGATGGCGGCGTGCGACCCGCCGTGGATCATCGTGTGGCCGCGCAGCGCGCCGCCCTGCGATTCGGGGTCGGCCGATTCGATGACGATGTTGCGGCTCAGGTCGGCGACTTCGCCGCGGTAATCCCCTTCGGCAAAATGGTCATACGCCAGCGGCCGATCCAGCGTGAGCAGTTGCCCTTCGATGGAGCGGATGATGCGTTCTTCGGTCTGCGTTTGCTGGCGCGCATCGACGATGCCGCCGTTGCCGTCGAACATTTTGGGGAGAATGGTGGTGGTGAGGATCACGCGATCCCCCGCCCGCCACCCGGTGACGGCATCCGCGAGCGTGACCTGCGTGGAGCCGGCGCTGGCGGTCGAACGGAGCTTCATCCAGCTGTGATTGACCGGGCTCCCGTGCAGCTCGAGCGTGCCGCACATGTCGATCAAGGCGGGATAGGCGTTGGCATCAGTGCCGGGCACGTGCGTGAGACGGATCAGCGCGCGATGCTCGGCAGCGACGGGCTGGGTGGTGCTGCCGATGCGGAGCGTTGCCGGCGGCGCGTCGGGCATGGCCATGTGGTGATGGGCGTGGCCCGGGTGGGCGTTGCCGACGAAATTGCCGTCGGACCCATCATCGCCCGGCTTCACGAGCAGCAGGCCGACGTTCATCTGCGTGTCGCGATCGGTCGCGAAGTCCAGCGTGCCGGCCACATGGACGGCAAACAGCGTTTCCGGGGAAACGACGTCGTAGGTCACCTGGTCGCCGCTGCGGATGAGGACGGTGTCGCCGGCCGCGGGGATGCGATGGGTGCTCCAGGTGTCGGGGGCAGACCAGGCGCCGCTGCCGACGGAACTGACAACTGACGAGGCGACGGCCGGCCGGGTTGCCGGTGCGTCGGCCTGTGCGGCGGCGGCGCTGAAGAGGCAGAACGAGACGACCAGCGTGGGAACGACGCGCTTCATCATGGAAGCGCAGGACAATAGTGAATCGCCCGGGCGACCGCCGAATCTGGGAAATAATTGCACAGTGTCCCGTAATTGCACAGTGTCCAGTCATTGCACTGTGTCCGGCGTGGGCGGCGGCTAGACGTGGGCGCGCTCGCGCGACCGGCGGACGCTGACTTCGATCGGGTGGCCGAGCAGGTCTTCGAGCATGCGGAACTTTTTGCGCCGGCGATAAACGCGTCGGGCGGCCTGCAGGTCGGCGAGCACGACGCACTCCACCCGCAGGTGCCCCCGCTCGATGAACAGGTCGACTTCGGGCGATTCGATCTGGCGGCTGTCGAGCGCGTCGGCCACGCGGAGGATCGCCAGGATCGTACGCAGGCGGCGACGGTCATCGGACGGGCGCAGATACTCTTCGTTGTTTGCCGTCGGAACGGCGCCGCGGTGGTACCGCGCGAAATAGGCCAAGGCGCGCCGGTCGGCCGGCGGGAGAGGCAGGAGCGTGGTGGCGGCGATCATTTCCGCGCCTTCCACCGGATGGCGTTTTTCTGAGACGCATCGGCCGACGTCATGGACGATGGCGGCGAGCGCGAGCAGGCGGCGGTCGGCGGCGGTGAGGTGCAGGCGCGTGCGGGTGAGTTCGAAGATGCCCAAAGCGATCGAGCGGACGCGCCGTTCGTGGGCCCAGGAGCCGAGCCGCCGGTGCACCCAATGGATGGCGGTCAGTTCCAGCTGGGTGATGTGCGAATCCTGGTCTGCCCGCATCGAACGTCTCCGGCGCGAAAAGAGTGCGATCCTACGAGTCTATCGGCCAAGCCGCCCAGACACGAAGAATTTACCGCAATCTTAACCGAAGCGCCACGGGCGCCGGCCGCCTTAGGTGGTCTTTTTCTTTTTGGCGACCTTCACGCCGGTCAGCACGCCGATCGTTCCATCGCCCGAGGTGGTCGGGCGCGGGGTGCTGGTCGACGTTCGTCCGGTGGCAACGGGAGGCCGGGCGTTGCTGTTGGTGACGTTGAGGGTGAAGACGGCGACTTTCCCTGCCGTGCCGGTCGCGCCCACGCCGGTGAACGGCTGCATGGTGACGGTGTAAATGCCCGGCTTGAAGCTGCCGCCGACGATGTTGTGATGCTTTTCGCCGAAGAGCGTGAAGGGGCCGGACGAATCGACCAGGGTGCTGCCGTTGATGGTGTATTTCATGCTGGCGACGGTCTTGCTGGCCGAAGCGAGCAGGCTCAGATAGCCGCCGGTCTGGGCGATGTCGATATTGACGACGGCCGAGACGATGTCGTAGCCGGTGACGATCTTGTCGGCGTCGGCGTTGATGAGCGAAACGGACGAGATCGCCGGCGCGACGGGCTTGGGCCGCTTCACCGCAACGGGCGTGGGCGTGGGGGTCGGGGTGTGGTGCGTGGAGGTCGGCGTCGGCGTCGGCGTGTGATGCGTGGACGTCGGCGTCGGCGTGGGGGTTGGCGTCGGCGTGTGGTGCGTCGACGTGGGCGTCGGCGTCGGCGTCGGACTGGGGGTGGGCGTGGGCGTCGGCTTGGGCGTGTGCGTGGGCGTCGGCGTGCCTTGCGAACCGCTGGTGGTGGGCAGCGGCGTGGGCGTGGGGGTCGGCGACGGCGTCGGGCTTGGTGTCGGGGTCGGCGTCACCGTGACGGGCATCGAGTTCTGGAACGCGTTGTAGGTCGAGTAGAACGGCTCATTGGGCGTGCCGTTGCTGTTGATCGCGCCGGCGGGACCGGCGGGCGAGTTCATGGCGATCGCGCAGAAGTAGTAGGCGGCGTAGAAATTGTCACGAATCACCGGCCAGAACTGGGCAACTTCGGCGGCCCAGGCGGTCTTGGTGGGGTCGCTCTCGTGGCCGCGGACGTTCCATTCGGTGGCGACCAGCGGCACGTTGCCGACGATCGACTTCACATCGGCGATCTTCGCCTTCAAATCGGCGACGCTGGAGCGGTACGGGTGATAGCCGACATAATCGACCCACTTGAGCATGCCGTAGGTCGTGAGCGTGCGGATGTCTTCGGGGTTCCAGCTGACGCCGCCCGAGACGACCGGTTCGCCATAAGCGTGCAGCACGAGGGACGCCGGCCGCAGGTACTGATCGACGTATTGCTTGAGCGTGCCCTTCCAGTACATGGAAGAGTCTTCTTCGTTGCCGATTTCCCAGCGATCGACGGCATCGGTCAGGCCGGGGATGGTGACGAGATAGCTGAAGAGGGATTTGGTCTGGGCGGCGGTGCCGACCATGCCGTCTTCGGGGACGACGCTGAGGGTGACATCAAAGCCGTCGTGCTTAAATTTTTCGACGAACTTGACGATGTTGTTGGGCTTTTGGGTTTCGTAGCTGCTGAAGCCGTACCAGAGGCGAACCGTCGTGGTGCCGCTGGCGCGCAGGAGCGAGACGATCGACTTATAGCTCTTGGCCGACACGTTGTTGGCGTTGATGCCCAGGGCGAGGGGAGAGACGCTCAGGAGCTGGCGATTCTCAAGCGGTTCGATCAGGGGCGCCGATTGCGGGCGCGGATCAAGCTTGGCGGAACGGCGAGCGGATGGGGCCTGGGGCATGGGACGATCTCCACGACTACGTTGCTTAATACACGGGTGCGACACCATTCTTGCGAGAATCCGTTGCGGATTGCCGCGACCGACCGCGATAGGCTGACGGTCTGTAGAACGAGCTGGCGCTCGTGAGTAAGAGAAAGGCCGCCGGGGTGGACAGCCGCCCTTCCTGCGAGTGGGCCTCTGCCGAACCCACTATCCGACGTGGAAAGTCTTTATCAGACCGCGACGATCTTACCCAAGTCGGGGACGGGGCGTTAACAATTTTTTGTCTGTCGACAAAAAGATTTACGGAAATTTCCACCTCACAACGACGACCTCGCCATGGCGACCGGCCCCACGCCGATCTGCCGAGCGGGGATCGGGCGGGCGTCGGGTGGCGCGGCAGGGGTTTTTCGGGGACCCGGATCGGGCAAAGGCCCTGAGAGGCGGTGAGCGATCGGGAAGCGGCTTCGGCCGCATTCAGGGCGGTCGGCGGGAGAATGGCACCCCTGAAAATGAGCCAGGCCCCGGCGGAAATCACCGGGGCCTGGGCAGTTTGGAAGGAGCGGAACCGACGAGGCAAGCCTCGCGGGAACCGGGCCGGGGTTAGACGAACTTGATCGAGATCGAGAGCGTCTTGCT
>JBQCCH010000550.1:0-3612 GCA_051962375.1 Tepidisphaeraceae bacterium | reverse complement strand
CGACCTGAATCCCAGCGGCTTCTCAGATTCGGAAGCGTTTAAAACACGTAACGGCCAAGAGGTGGGTATCGCCAGAGCGACAGGCGCGAGTCATCCTTCCGCGATGCTCTGGAACGGTACAGCCGATTCCTTTGTCAATTTGAATCCCGCCGGCTTCGTCACCTCAACGGCCCTAGACACCGACGGCGTTCGCCAAGTGGGCGGTGGTTCAACGGTGGAGCCGATCGATCCCCGCGTGGGCATCACGCCCAGCGTTGCACTGCTGTGGAACGGATCGCCCGACAACTACATGAATCTGGGCGCGCTGCTGCCGTCCAGTTTCGTTCAGTCTTATGCAATCAGCATCGAAGGCGACCAAGTCTACGGCCTAGCCACCGACACCGACGGCAACTTTCACGCCATCGTCTGGAGCGTCCCCGAACCCGCCAGCCTTGCACTGGTCGGATTGGCGGCCCTCACGCTACGCCGCCGCCCGGGACGGCGTTCGGCTCGCTGAAGCATCGATCGCACCCGTGCTCACGGCACCGGGCGCTTATTGCGGCCGGTCTCTTTCTGCGGCCGGTCGATTACTGCGTTTGGGTCAGGTCATTCAGGTCGCTGGATTTCAGGAACGTGAATTTTCCGCCGGTGGAGGCGGCGATTTTCTTCAGCGGGTCGTCCGTAGGACTGTCGCCGAGGCTGAACGTATCAAACGTCACGTGGCCGCCTTGGCGGGCATCGAGCACCTCGGTGGCGAAACTGTCGTCCAATTGGACCGATTTCCCCGTCGCCAGCACGATCGTGTCGGGCGACTGGGTCAGCGCCAATTTCAATGCCGGCATCACGTCGGTGCTGCGGCCGACCGAGACGTTGTCGAACCAGTGCCCGAGTTTTTCCACTTCGGCCGATGTCGCGTAGCCGCTGGAGAGGGCGGGGTATGCGTCGGGCGAGCCGTTGTCCCACAGGATGACCTGAAATTTCCGGTCGCTCCCGAGCGACGCCACCGCACGCACGGTCAACTCACGCAAGGCGGGAAAGAACCCGGCCGTCGCGTCGCCGCGATCCAGGACGAAGATGACTTTGTCGCCCCGCAGCGCCGTTCCATCGAACGCCGGCCCCGTGATCGCCGCATCCGCGGCCGCGCCGTGGAGGGGGGCCTTGTTTTTCAGCAGGACATACCCGACGACCGCCAGCACCAGCACGATCACCGCCCCGGCCGCCGCCCCGATGAGCAGCGCAGATTTCGGGTCAGCCGATTTGGTAGCGGGGGCAGGCGCCGCGGTGCGCGGCCGATTGCCCCGCTCGAGCAGGCCCGAGCCCGAAAGTCCGGAACTGTGAACGATTTCCGCCAATTCCTCCAAGCCCGACGGCGTTGAGGACATGCCCGCCCGCGATTTCACCTGGTACAGCGCCTTGGGCTCGCTCGCCCCCGCGGCCGACCCGCCCACGGCGCTTCCCGGCGCCCCCGGGCGCGACCCGGGGCGCGGCACCGTCTGGATCGTGCCGCAATGCTGGCATCGACACACGCCGCCCGCGAAGGCGTCGTCCACTTCCAAAGTCGCTTGGCACTGGGCGCAGGTAAGTCGGATCACTGCATACAGTGTAGCTCATGGCCTATCGCGTGAGCAAAGCTGAATTCGCCCGTCTCGTCGAACTCGCCCTGGCCGACTTGCCGCCGCAGTTCGCCGCCTTCCTTGAAGAAGTCCCCATCGAACTCTGCGACCGGCCGACTCAAAAACAATTGCGGGATCTTGGGCTCGCCGACAACGAACTGCTGCTTGGGTTGTACACAGGAATAAGCCTCGCCGATCGTTCGGTGAACGACGGCGTGGTCCTGCCGGCCGTCATTTACCTGTTCCAGGACGATATTGAGCAGGTGTGTCGCTCGCCGGAACAATTGTCGCACGAGATACGTAAAACCGTGCTGCATGAGATCGGGCACCATTTCGGGTTGGATGAAACCGACCTGGAACGTCTGGGCTATGGGTAACCGATTGCGGATTGAATCGATTTGGGCGATAAGACGCGTTTTCTTGCCGCCGATTTCGCCAACGAACGGGAGAATGCCGGGACCGCAGCTTTCGCTGATCACGCCTTTCATCCAATGCCGCCAGAGCGGCTTTCGGTGGGCGTCTTCGGCGTGAACTGCGGTTGTCGTCTTTACCCGTCCTGCGATTTTCAGCGGCCGTTCATTTGACGGGCTGGGAACAGACAACAACTGCGAGCCTTCGCTCGCGCGTGACTGAGGTTTGAATGCTGACGTGGATTAAACGGATTGTGGTTCTGGTGGTGTTGATCGGGCTCGTCGTCGGCGGCATCTGGTGGTACCGCGGCCGCGACGCCGAAGGACCGGTCGAATATCGCACCGCCAAGGTGACGCGCGGCGAAATCCTTTCGACCATCAGCGCCACCGGCACGCTGGAGCCGGAAGAAGTCATCGACGTCGGCAGCCAGGTGACCGGGCAGATCCAGAAATTCGGTACCGACACCGCCGGCAAGCAGGTCGATTACCACAGCAACGTCAAGGCCGGCAGCCTGCTCGCCCTGATCGATCCGACCACCTACGAAGCCAGCGTCACCGAGGCCAAGGCCCAGCTCGCCCAGGCGCAGGCAGCCGTCCAACGCGCCCAGGCCGACAAGATCACCGCCGAAGCCAAGCTCACCCAGGCCCGCAACGACTGGCAACGCGCCGAAAAGATCGGCCCCGGCGATGCCCTGGCGCAAACCACCTACGACACCTACAAGAGCGATTTCGAACAAGCCCAGGCGGCCGTCGCCGTCGCCGACGCGTCGCTCGCCAGCGCCAAAGCCACCGTCGATCAGTCCGATTCCGCCGTCAAGCGGGCGCAGCGCAATCTCGATTACTGCACGATCAATTCGCCCGTCGACGGCGTTGTCATCGATCGCCGCGTCAACATCGGCCAAACCGTCGTCAGCACGCAGTCGGCCAGCAGCCTGTTCCTGATTGCCAAAGACCTTCGCCAGATGCAGGTGTGGGTCGCGGTCAACGAAGCCGACATCGGCAACATCCACGTCGGCCAGCCCGTCACCTTCACCTGCGACGCGTTCGGCGATCGCGTGTTCAAGGGGACCGTCGAAAAGATGCGCCTGAACGCACAGATGACCCAGAACGTCGTCGTGTACACGGTCGAAGTCCAAACCAGCAACGCCGACCTCACGCTGCTGCCGTATCTGACGGCCAATGTGGATTTCGAAGTCCAGCGGGCGGACAACGTGCTGAATGTCCCCAACGCCGCGTTGCGATGGACGCCCGCGCCCGAGCAGATCGTGCCCTCGGAACGCGATAAATACGCCGCCAAGATGGATGACAAGGGCGCCGAGCACGGCAACTGGGGCGGCAACGGCGAGTCCGGGGACGCTTTGCCCAAGAAGCCGCACAAGAAGGACAAAGCCACCGGCAAGCCGGGCACCCTCTGGGTGAAGGACGGCGACTTCGTCAAGCCGGTCCCGGTCACCACCGGCGTGACCGATGGCGCGAGCACCGCCATCATCGGCGGCGATCTTCAGGAAGGCGCCGACGTGATCACCGGCGTGCAGATCACCGATGCCGACGCCGGCTCACAAGGACCCACAAACCCCTTCATGCCGCAAATGCGCCGCCGCCATTGATTG
>JBQCCH010000549.1:0-2060 GCA_051962375.1 Tepidisphaeraceae bacterium | reverse complement strand
CCCAACTCCGCGATGGCCAGGCCGGTCGCTCCGTTATTGGCGGTCACGTTGAGTCGGTAGTAGCGGTAAGCGGTGGTGTTGGCGATGTCGTAAGTTTTCTGCTGCATCCGGTAGTCAAACAGCTGACCGGATTGCGAGTCGAGCGTGGTCCAGTTCACGCCGTCTTGTGAGCCGAGAAGTGTCCAGTCTTTCGGGTCGCGTGTTGCCACATCGGCACTGCTGATCGTGTAGCGCTTGACGATCTGAGCATTGTTCGCGCCGAAGTCTTCCTGCAGCCAGCCGGTCGGGGCGGCCGAATCGAACCACTTGCTGCCCGGGTCACTATCGAACGCCTCAGAGGGCACCTCCAGAGGGTTGCTGTTGGTATAGCTCGCGGTTGCCGTGCCGCTGAACGCCAGGTTGCTCATTGACAACGGGACCAATGAGTCGCCGTACTCGGGCGAGTTCCCACTGGTGCCGGCGGCGTTTTTCGCCCGGACGACGTAGTAGTAAGTCGTTCCCGCAGTGACGGCCGTGTCGACGTAGCTGGTTTTGCTGGTCGAAAGATTGCTGGCGATGACGGTATAGCCGCCGCCGGACGTGGTGGAGCGAAGCAGGTCGTAGCCGGTGGAGCCGAACGAAGGCAGCCAGCGTACGGTTACGGCTTTGCTGGAGCCGGCCGCGAACACAGACGCGGGCGCCGCCGGGGTCGTCACCAGGCCGCCCGTGCCGCCGGTAAACGCCACATGGTCGAAGGTGGCGGTGGTCGGCGTGCTGGTCGAACCACTGCAGACAAACAAGCCCATATAAACAGTGGACGGCAAGTTCGCATAGTATGCGTGCAGCTCAGCCGCCCAGCTGGTGCCATCGAGCGAAGAGTAGGTGGTGATGAAATTTCCCTGGCGTTCGACTTTGAGCCAATAGGGAATGCCCGGAGGAAGGGTGCTGGAGCGGTCGTCGCGGTTGCTTCCGCCCCAGATTTGTCCGAGCGTCCAGCCGCGCAAATGGGATTCGAGCAGGTTGCCATTCGTGATGCCGATCCAGGCGCGTTGCGAAACGTTCGCCGTGAGGTTGTCGCGAATCATCAACCCTGCCTTGGTTTTGGCAGTCACCACTTGGGAGGAGGTGACCCGGGCAACGATCGCGCCATCGCCGGTCATTGTGCGGTAATCGAATTGGGCATCGTCAGTCGTATCGCTCCAGACGTCATTCCCCAGGCCGCTCAGCGTCCAGACACCGTTCGAATAGGAACCACTCCGGCCCGCGGTCTGACTACCGAGTGTGGTCAGGGTTAAACCGCCGGAGGCCAATGAAACGGCCGGCGAATCAATGGCCACGGGGTTTGCGTGGCTGAAGTCGGCGGTCTTGGCGTACATCCAGTTGTTTCCATCAACGGGCTGCTGCGCGAGCCTTCGGTCCATCCACGGCGTGGGTAAGCCGAGACGGTTTTTGTAAGCGTTCTGGAGAATGTAAAAAGCTTGGCGATTCGCGGTGTAAGAGTAGGGGTTGTTTGCAAAGTAAGTGGCATCAATGGTGCCAAACGGGACAAACGGATTGTCCGTTTTAAGGGTGTTGCGCGCGTAGTATTCCGCGCAGGCGAGCAGTCGGTTGTCCATCGCGGAGTAGAGATCGACGCCTTGATTCCAGGCGGCCGCCGCGACGTAGGCCAGACCGTTGAGATTCCCGTAGCTGTGGCCTTCATCACGCCCCGTCTCGCCCATCTCGCCCGTCGGCAGCGTATTTCGCAGGCCGCTGGCGGGGTCATTGAGAAAGAGGTTGATGACGTGATTAAACTTCTCGGCGTCGTCGCAGAAGATGGCGATCGTAATGCCAGCTTCCATGTAAATGGCGCCTTTATTGGCCGGCCCGAGCACCTCCGGAGCACAACCGCTGGACGGCCAGAGGACGTTTTCAAAGTAGTTTTTCACCGTTGCCGTATCGGTGGCCGTCCACCCAGACCAGGTGCCGCGCAGGATTTCTGCACCGCCGCCGAAAGCGAGGGCCGTATCGCCCATGGCGAGGGGACCTTCCTGCCCGCCGAAATTCGTCTCCGTAGTCGCCCAGGCCAGAAGAATGTCATG
>JBQCCH010000548.1:0-2640 GCA_051962375.1 Tepidisphaeraceae bacterium | reverse complement strand
TCGAACGCAACGGGTGCTGAGGCACGTGATCCCGCCGCATCGACCGCAGTGACGACCATCGACCAGCGGCCGGGCGTGGGGGGATGAAATCGAACGAAAAATGCCCCGCCCGGCGCGTCGGCCGACACCGACCAGAAGCCGGGCACCGTCACGGAAGCGGCCTGCGGTCCGGTGAAGCGGGCATCCACGGTGATGATCGAAGGATCGAACGGATTGGAGTACGCGGGACCCAGATCGATGCGCCACGCAAGGTAAGGGACGGACGCCTCCGCAGGCACGGGCGTCACGGCGATGTCACCGGCAGCCAAAGACTGCACGGGGCCCGACAGCAATACCGCGATCAGCAGACGACGGAGCGACGATGCGGATGCGGGGCCGTTCAAAGTGGGATTAGCTTACCGAAGGGCAGGGCCGACTTCGCATCGTGGCTGGGAAATTTTCGAAGCGGAGGCGCCTCGGCCGATCATGAGCGATGGGGATTCGATCAGGGGCGAGTGGCGGAAATGAGCGTATGAAAAAATCCGGGATTTGCTTGACGCGTATCCGGTGGTACTGTTAACTATATCGTGGTACTTAAGCGAGAACGACGAGCGAGTCTTACGCTCAAGAAGCGCGGAACACTTCGACGGAGGACGGAAAAATGGCAAATCGGAATGCGAATCGGCGGCGAATTTCGGGTGCGGTGCTGGCGGCGGCGGTGGGCGCGACTGCGTCGGGGGTGCGCGCGGCGGACGTGCCGTACTACTGGAACCCGTCGCCGCTGAGTGGGACCTGGGACACGACGACCCCCGAATTCGCCAATTCAAGCGGGGGATCGCCGACGCTGACCTGGACGGATGCGGCCACGAACGATGCGGTTTTCGATCAGGCGGGCACGTACACCGTGACGCCGGGTGCCGCACGAACGATGGGCATGCTGGACATCGCTCATGGCAGCGTGACCTTCGCGGGAACGAGCACCGTGACCGCGCCCATTCTCAATGTTGAAAGCGGTGCGACCCTCACGCTCACGAACACGAATTTTTTCAAGAGCGGCGTCACGACGATGACCGTGAACGGCGCTTACGTAAACAATACGGGCGGGCAGGTGGGAGGGCACCTGGTTCAGTTGCTGGGGAATGGTTCGTATACGGGCCAGAGTATTCGCGTGGCGGCGGGGACGAATTTTTCCGGCAGCATCACGGACGGCGCGTCGGTGACGGCCGGGATCAACACGAACGGCTTTTCGGGGGGAACGGTCGCCGTCAGCGGGAGCATTTCCGGCGCATCCGGAGATTTTCTGGTGTCGGCCCTGAATACGTTGAAACTGAGCGGGTCGGCGGTTTTTGATGCAAGCCAGAAATCGTACCTGCGCCTGGAAGGCAGCGGCGCGTCGGCGGCGGTTGTGGATTTGGCTGGCAGTGATTTGGTGCGGGTGGCGGCTACGGGTTCAGGCAATGGCGGGCTGAATCTGGCGAACGCGGCCGGGTTTTCGGCCGTGGGGGCGGATCGAAAGGTGACGCTCGTCACCGCGCTGAATGGGTCGACCTCAGCGAATCTCACATGGGGTGGGACGGCCGGCTTCAATCCTGCGACGCTCGTTCTGGCTGACGCCAATGCGACGGCGAAGCTGAATTTCACGAACAACATCGCGCTGGGCAGTTCCAATCGCACCGTTCTGGTCGCGGACGGGAGCGGCGCGGTGGATGCGGAATTGAGCGGCAATATCACCGGCACCGGCGGATTGCTGAAAACCGGCACCGGCACGCTGCTGCTGAGCGGTGCAAACAACTACACGGGCGTGACCAATATCGGCACGGCCGCGGGGGCGGGAAACGGCGGAACGCTGAGCGTGGCGCCGGGGGCGACCCTCGGAACGGGGGCGATCGGCATCTTCGGCAATGGCACGCAGACCGGCACGCTCCAACTCAACGGCGGCACGACGCTCGCCAACACGTTCGCGGGCTTTGAATCGCGCGTGAGCCCCGCCTCGGGCGGTCATGCCAACATCCTGAACGCGAGCGGCAACAATACGGTGGGCGACCTGACCATTGCCTTGGGCGGTGGCGCGGGGGCAACGTTGCAATCGGACGCCGGCCTGCTCACGGTCGGAAACCTGGGCAACACCTCAAATAGCGGACGGACGTATTTTCTCACCGGCGCGGGCAACGGTTTAGTCGGCGGAAATGTGACCGACCAAACCGCAAGCGCGACCGTGGGCATCACCAAACTGGGCAACGGCACCTGGACGCTCGGGGGTTCGAGCAACGCATTCACCGGCGGAACGGTTGTCAGCGGCGGGACGCTCGTGACGGCAAGCAATGCGGCTTTGGGTGCGGGCAGCGTCAGCGTGACGAGCGGCACGTTGCAGGTGGGCGACGGCGTTTCGGACACGGTGGCGGGGGCGTCGACCTTGACGCTTTCTGATGGAACGACCCTGGCGCTCGGTGGCGTGGACAGTCACGTCTCGCTGACGGGCGGATTCACGCTCGGGAACATCACGCTCGATCTGAACAATTTCTTCAACGCCCCCGGAACCTACACTCTGATCGACGCCGGCTCGGCCGGGACGATTGGGACGGTGAGCTTTCTGCATGCCGACACGGCCGACTACAGCTACGCGTTTGCCCCGTCGGGCAATTCGGCGGTCCTGAGCGTATC
>JBQCCH010000547.1:0-9306 GCA_051962375.1 Tepidisphaeraceae bacterium | reverse complement strand
CGACCTGAATCGGCTTTCCGGATAGGCCCGGCACAAAACATCCATCCACTGCGGACAGCCCGCTGGTAGGATGGTACTGCTCGTCGCCACGAAGATCACCGCCCAGGTCGGTGGATTGGACCGTGCCTACGTTTCCGTTCGTTTGATCCAGGACACCGCCGCGCCGGCCGCTGAGACCATCACCGCCTGAGATTAGATCGACCAATTCAAGCGTGCGTTTAACCTGCGTTAGATCGCGCACAAACATTTGCGGCTCTACACCGCCATGGATGACCGAGGGCATTCCAGAACCGACCACCCGGGCAGCATCGCCAGCGGCAACATTGACACTCCCCGTGGCGGATTTGGTATCCGACGACGCAACATGGACAAGCCCTTTGAAGACATGCACATCCGTGGATTTTGAATCGGGTTCGACTTTCACCCCGAACTCGGTCCCCAGGTCGGTGACCGTTGCGTCGGGCGTGTGAACGACAAACCCCGTCTTCCCGTCGGCCATGCGGACCGCGACCTTGCCCCTGATTAAGCGAATGGCGTTGGCCGATTCAAGCGTGATTTGGGCGGGTCCTTCGATGACCACCCGGCTTTGGTCCAGGAAATGCAGTTCCGCATATCCCCCCGCCAGCGCGACGGATTGGCCTTTCACGAGTGGGTCGGCCGTCTTCAACTCGGAGCCGGCGTCCCACCGGACATCGACCAACTGAGCAACGGCGGCGACGCGTTCTGCGGGCTCGCGCTTCAACAGCTGGAACGCCCCGATGACGGTGGAAATCAGCAACGCCGCCGCGATGCCGCCGGAGATATATCGCCGCCGCTGAGAAACGACCTTCCGCTGCTCGGCCCATTTCGGGCCGGGGATGGCTTCTGCATCCCAAGCCGGCTCCGAATGAACGGCCGGCTGGATCATCGTCTCATGCATGGCGTGATGGATCGCCTCGGACTTTTCGTCCTCACCGGCCGAAGGCGCTTCCTCCAGGGCCAGGCTCAACATATCGACGGAGCCGAATTCTTCTCGCGCGAGCGTTTCCCCGAGGCAGACGAGGAGAAATGTCTCCCGGTTTGCGGCGCTCTCAGTCAACTCCCGCTCAAGATCCGCCAACTCCGCCGAGGACAGACCGTCCTCAAGATATCGCTCGATGCGGGCGACGATGTCCGATTCGTTGGGACCCGATGGATCGGGGCGTGACTCGTGCATGTCCATCACCTGAACTCTCCAGCGAGGGCGATTCGCTGCAAAATGCACTGGGCCAGTTTCTTATGGATTCGGCCCAGCGTGGTATAGAGACTCCCCACCGGCCGGCCGAAACGCCGTGCTACTTCATTGCTTTTCAACCCCTCGCGATAGCGGGCGTTGAGAATTTCCCGTTCAGACTTACTGATCCGGCCGAGGCACAGATCGAGCGCTTCACCCATGGCAGAACCGTTGATCTTGTCAAATTGGTTCCAATGGGCCTCCATGAGCTCGTTCACCTTCTCGCCAAGCAGCACATCGCGCCGGCTGTGTTTTCGGATGGCGTTCATTGCCAACTGTCTTGCCGAGACCCTCAGCCAACCCGCAAGATGACTTGCGTCCACGATTTCATTCTGCTTTTGCAGCGCCAACACGCAGACGTCCTGAAATATATCTTCCGCCAAATCGCGCTGGCGCACGATCGATCGAATGTAAGCAATGAGCTTTTGGCGTTCGCCGAGGACGTGCCGGAGAAAAAGCTCACCTGCCTCATTGGACTGCATCCCACGCATTACCTGTCTCCATGCCCGCAAATCTCAACAACATAATCGTTACCGTCGACACCGTTTCACCCCGCCGGCGGAATTCCGATTTTTTTTGTTCAGATTTTGCAATCCCGGCACATCCCTTCTGTGGCGGAGAAGTGCGAGTTGCCCACGCCAGTCATTTCGTTCGATGGGCAGTTTCAAAAAAACGGAGGATTTGTGGACATAAGTGCATTCAGGCATATCGGTTGTGTTGCTATGGGCGGGATCGTATTGAGTGCCACGGGCGCGTTCGGCGCAGTGGCCACCACCTTCAACCCTGTGGCCGACACCTACGTCTCGTCGGGGAACGCGACCACCAACTATGGTTCTGTGATACGGATCCAGACCAATCAGAGCGCCGGCGGCAGCGACCATCGCTGGGCGTATGTTCGCTTCGATTTGTCTTCCATCGATTTTTCGCAAATCGCCAACCTGGAATTGGATCTTTACAACGACACCACCTTAAACACCCCGACCACCATCGACGTTTACGGGCTCGTGAGTGGCGAAGCGTTTGACCAAAGCACGCTGACCTACAGCAACGATCCCAATGCCGATACGACGGCGGCGGCTTTCAAGGCGAGCTCGGCTTACAACACAGCGCCGCTGACTTCGTTCACATCCTCCACGGGTTCCTCGGGCACAAAGAACGTCGCGTTCAATGTCACCAGCGGCGCCATTTTCGACTTCATCAATGCGGACAGTGACAAAATTGTCACGTTCGTCCTGCAGCAGGAGATGTACCCGACCGGCAACGTCGGGCAGTCGTGGAAATCCGGCGACACCGGTACGGCAACATTGCGACCCGCCCTCATCGCAACAACGCCCGAACCCGCGACCCTCGGGATCTTGGGGCTCGGCTCACTGGGCTTGTTGAATCGTCGTCGCCGTCGTCAATAGTCGCGACATTGGTTGATAACTGGCTCATCGACGCTTCAACCTGACAGGCCTCCGATCCCACGACAAGGCATCGGAGGCCTTCAGGTCGCGCGCGATATTTCTGCTGCCGCTCCGAACACAACGGCGTGCGTCAAATTAGCAATAAATTTCTTGAGTAATACCCAGAAATTGTTATCATCTATTTTTAAGCGACGCTAAACAATTCTTGGCCTACCTGGCTAGTTCGAATGCGGCGGAATAAGAAAAGCTGAATGACCACGGTCGCCTGAACCTGGCAGAATCGGCGGCCTTCTTTTTGAGGAGCTCATATGTCCACGTCGATCCCCACACCTACCGTCAAGACGCAACGCGGATTGCGGGCCTTTACTCTGGTGGAATTGCTGGTTGTCATCGGCATCATTGCCGTTCTCATTAGTATCCTACTCCCGTCGCTCAACCGCGCTCGGCAGGCAGCGAATCTCATTAAATGCCAGTCGAATCTTCGGCAGATCGGCGTTGCGATGCTGATTTATGCAAACAACAACAGCCGAAATACGCTGCCCTGGGCCAAGAACAGCAACATCGCCGTTCCCGGCTACTCGCACTCGTATACGCCGCACTGGTATGAGGCGCTGAGCGGCGCGATGAATCCGAACGGCATCGGAAAAAGCTTTGACGGGTTGCTTCCCGGTTATCCGCCGACGCCCATCGTCTCGCCGATCTTCAAGGACGTGGACCTTGCCGTTCAATACGGTAATCGGCATTACATGCCCAACGTACGTGCGATGCCCGAGCAGGGCGCAACCGACAATTTCATCGGCCGGCCGGCAACGCCCGTAAGTCTGAGCCGGGTCAAGTTTGCCAGTGAAACCGCCATCGTCTGGTGCAGTAATCAAACCGCGATCGGCGCGAGCGACACCACCAACAACCCGCGCGACATTGGATCGGCGTTTTCATCCTCGCGCTACATGGATCAGACCTACAGTCACAACGGGGCGTTCTACGAACCAAACTTCTGGATGATTCGCGGGCTTCAAGGTGAAGGTGATCGCGAGCAACAGGTGATCCAGGTTGAATTCGAAAAGGACACGACCGGAACCAGTGCCACGGGCTTTGCGGCGGGTGTACGGACTCGGCACATGCAGAATACGAAAGCGAACGTGCTTTACGCCGACATGCATGCGGGTTCAGTCGCCAAAGGGGATTGCATCGCCCGCTTGTTCTGTGTCAATACGCAGTAACGCGAATGGAGTGGGGTCGAAGATCGGGGATGGCAGTCTTCGATCGACGCCGGGTTGCTACTGATATTGCCCTAGGACATTGACCGCCGACGGCGGCGGCGAGGAACTACCGATGAACGTCCGCGAAGTGCTGAATAAACAACAGGGTCTTGTCGCCCTACTCTGTTGCGCTGCCATTGCCGTAGCGGTCTGGTGTGCGATGGCCTCCCCGGGAGCCGGTCATCCGGCCATCACCAGCCAGGATTACTACACCGACGATGACGGCCAGACCTACTTTGCCGACGAGCAAAACAAGGCCGTCCCCTTCCTTCACAACGGCAAGGAGGCGGTGTTGGCGTTCGTCTATCGGAGCGGCGGCAAGACGTCCGTGCATTACATGATGCGCATGCGGCCGTCCGGCAAAGCTCAGAAAGTGTCGGCCGGAAAAACGGGCGACAGTGATGCTGACAATCCGTCAGGCGGCAGAAAAGAGTACAAGCGGCCGGGCGAGAAGCAGTGGCATCCGGATCCGCCCGGACCGCTGCCCAGCGCCGACGGCAAGCAGCCCGAGTGGATCACCCCTTGAGCGGACTGGGCGTTGGTGTCGGCTCTCGAAGGACAATCACCTTATGTCGTTCCGTTGGTATTGGACGTTTGCCTCGCTGGTATGGGTCATCGCGCTTGTTCAGCCGACGGCGGCACGTGCTGAAACGGGGTATGACGCGTGGTTGCGATATCCGCAGCTTAGCGGCACATCCCTTCAGCAAGCACGCGGCCTGATCACACAAATTGTGCTCGACAACGATGCCGACCCGATTCTGAAATCCGCCGCCGACGAGCTCGCCCGCGGTTGCTCTGGGCTCCTGGGAACAAAAATCCGGATCACCGGCCGAGCGACGCAATCGGGCGCGGTGGTGTTGCGAACGAAGCCCGCGGGGAATGGCAATGCCGAGGCGCCGGATGGCTTCAGCTTGAAGTCGGTGCAGGTGGACGGGCACGATGGCATTGCGATCGTCGGTGAGACCGCCCGCGGCACGCTGTATGGCGCGTTCGCGTTGCTTCGCATCCTGCAGACTGACCAATCAATCCAGAACTTGAACGTCACGGAAGCCCCGGCTTTCGCGATGCGAATGGCCAATCAGTGGGACAATCCGAACGGCGCCATTGAGCGAGGCTATGGCGGCACGAGCCTATTTAACTGGGCAACGTTGCCGGCGCCTGATCCGCGGCACCACGACTTTGCCAGGTTGCTGGCCTCGGTCGGATTTAGTGGCCTGTGCATCAACAACGTCAACGCGGATCCGCGATATCTGTCCCCTGCCTACTTGACGAAGATCGCCGCGATTGCCTCGGAATTCCGCCCCTACGGCATCCAGCTGTTTATCGCCGTTTCGTTCGATTCACCCCGCAAGCTCGGCGGATTGAAGACCTCCGATCCGCTTGATCCCGCCGTCCGCGAATGGTGGGCGAAGAAAGCCGATGAGGTCTACCGGATCATCCCCGACTTAGGCGGGTACGTCATCAAAGCCGATTCCGAAGGCCAGCCCGGCCCGTATGCGTATGGCCGCGATCATGCCCAAGGGGCGAACGCCCTGGCGGCCGCGTTGCGTCCGCACCACGGGCTTCTGATCTGGCGCGCCTTCGTCTACAAGAACGCGGGGGCGGATCGGCTCAAGGCAGCGTACGAGACCTTCAAACCCCTGGATGGGAAGTTCGACGACAACGTCATCCTCCAGGTCAAATATGGTCCGCTTGATTTTCAGGTTCGCGAGCCGGTCAATCCCCTCTTCGGCGCCATGCCCCACACCAATCTGATGCTGGAGGTGCAAGCGGCCCAGGAATACACGGGGCATGACGTGCACCTGTGTTATCTGGCGCCGATGTGGAACGACGTGCTTCAGTTTGATACCCATCGGCCGAAGGTGGGGTCGACAGTGGGCAAGCTTCTCTCGGCAGCAAGTGCGCGCGGGCCACGGCAAGGCATTGCCGCGGTCACCAACCTGGGTGACAGCCCCGAATGGGCCGGCAATCTGATGGCCATGAGCAATGTCTACGCGATCGGCCGGATGAGCTGGACGCAGTCGCTCACGCCCGAGCAGATCGCTGAAGAATGGACGCGCATGACCTTCGGGAACAACCCGACCGTCGTGACAACCATCCGCTCCATGCTCATGGCGTCGCATTCGATCTACGAGTCCTACACCTCGCCCCTGGGGCTGGGCATGCTCAGCGATGTGGCGACGCATTACAGCCCGGCCCCGCAACGGCGTTCCCGTTGGAACAAGGCGGACCACCAGGGCGTCGGATTCGATCGCACCGCGGCCACGGGCAGCGCCTATGTAAAGCAGTACGCCGACGCCGTGGCCCGACAGTACGAAGATCCCGCCACGAACCCTGAAGGCCTACTGCTATTCTTCCATCACTTGCCCTATGGCTACGGTATGAAAGATGGCAAGACCCTGATCCAGACCCTCTACGATCTTCATCGCGAGGGCGCCCAAGCGGCGCAACATCTGACCCAGCAATGGGCGTCGATCAATGGATTAATCGACGCTGAACGTTACGAAGCCGTAAAGGCAAAGCTCCAGGAACAGGCGCGGCAGGCGATTTTGTGGCGAGATGCGGTCAACGGGTACTTCCAGAAGGAATCCGGAATTCCGGACGCGTCCGCCCACTGACCCCGCGATCGGCGTCGTCGGCTGCCACGATCGGCCCGCCATGATCGACGGTGTAATTTTTTGGTTCGGATTCCCCCAACTGAACACATACTCAAGCAGCGGAGAATTATGGCAGTGCCAGGGCGACCTTGTCAGGCTTGATACATCGTCCGACCGGTTGCCATTCATCACACACAGGTTGCGGTGGAGATCATGCAAGTGAGTCTAAGGTTGTCTTTGATTGTCGCTGCCAGCATTGCTGTCGGCTCGACATGGGCGAGCGCTGCCGAACAAACGGTTTATCTGCTGGGCGGGCAGTCGAACATGCTGGGTCGGGCGGCGACCTCCGGGCTTCCGACGTCGCCGGTCAACCTGCGCGGCGTACAGGATGACGTGAACTTTTTCTTCCGCGATCCCGGTTCCAGCGGCGCGAACTACAACACGCTCGTGAAGCTGCAGCCGCTGACCTCTTCCGGAACGACGTTCGGCCCGGAGATCACCTTCGGCCGGGCGATGAAAGATGCGAATCCCGCCCAGAATATCACCCTGATCAAGTACGCCGACGGCGGAACGGATCTGGCGAACGATTGGAAGCCTGGCACGGGTCCGGATTATCTGGCTTTCAAATCGACGGTCGCCGCCGGTTTAGCCGCCATCACCGCGCGCGGGGATACGTACAAGATTGCCGGCATGCTTTGGCTGCAGGGAGAATCCGACACCGGCACTGCCGCGGCGGCCTACGGAACGAATATCGCGAACTTCATTGCGGATATGCGGTTGAATTACGGCGCGAATCTGCCATTCGTCATGGGCGGGATTGGGTATCAAACCGCCGACTATTCCGTCGTCAGCGCGGCCTTGGAAAATGCAGCCAACACAATCCCCAATACCGACTACTTCTCGGATTATGACCTGCTGGGAACAAACCACACCGGTCTTCATTTTGGCTCGACCAGTCAACAGATCATCGGCCAGCGTTTCGCCACCGCCATTTCGTCGATCCCCGAGCCCGCGACGGCCACACTGATGCTGACGGGTCTGCTGGGACTACTACATCGTAAACGTCGGCCTATCTAACCTCTTGCCTTAAAGGATTCTATGTTGCCCGGATACAGCGTTAGAGGATCGGTACTCGCGTCGATGATTGTCGTACTTTTGGCAACGCTTTCATTGGCTGCGCCGAAGGCATCACACCCATCGCCGACGACAGCGCCCGTGCAGGCTGTCGTTACGCCGCCCGCTAAAGAGAAGTTCCACATTTACGTGTTGATGGGACAATCCAACATGGTCGGGCGGGACACGCGAACGCTGTCTCAGCAGGTCGATAACCCGCACGTTCTTGCCTTGAATGGGGACGGGCAATGGGTCGTCGCTCACGAACCGATGCACGTCCATGGGACCGGCATCGGGCCCGGAATTCCGTTCGCGGAAGAGATGCTGAAAGCCGATCCGACGATCACCATCGGGCTAGTCCCCTGTGCGGTTGGGAACACGTCGCTGCACCGCTGGGTAAAAGGCGCGGACCTGTACGAGCGCGCTGTCGCCCGCACCAAGGTTGCTGAAAAATCGGGCATCCTGAAGGGCGTACTCTGGCACCAGGGAGAAGCGGAGTGCAGCAAGAAAGACCGTGCCGATACCTATGCCGACCGGTTGTCCAAAATGCTTGGCGATCTCCGCAGTGATCTGGGGCAGCCTAATCTTCCTATCGTCGTGGGGCAGCTGGGGTACTACTTCCACGTGACGCCGACCAAGTACCAATATGCGACTGTGGTCCGCGACGCGATCAAGAAGGTGTCGACCACCGTGCCGAACGTCGGCTATGCCGATTCGACCGGGCTCACGGATAAGGGCGACCACGTGCATTTCAATGCCGAATCCCAAAAAGAATTTGGTGCTCGCTTTGCCAAAGCGATGCAGGCCCTGAAGTGATTCGAGACAATCGCTCGGCCGTCTGACTAGCAAGCTCGGCCGAGCCAGGTTTTAGCCGGGAATGGAAATGAAGTGCCTACCTACTGGAAAGCGGATTGCGATTGCCCTTTCGGTGCTCGCCTGTGTGGGGTTGCGGGATGTCGCCCATGCCGAACAGCCGGAAGGTACGCACCTGCCGTTGACAGTGTTTAAGCATCTTTTGGCTGGGCAAAAGCAAGCGGTGATCGTGTACGGCACAAGCCTCACGATCCACGGCGAGTGGGCCAACTCGCTCAAGACTTATTTTGACAATAAGTTTCCCGGGCAAGTGACTTTCACCAATGCAGCCCAGGCCGGCATGGACTCCAATTGGGGCCTCCGGAACATCCAAAAACGCGTGCTCGACAAAAATCCGGACTTGGTGTTTATCGAATTCGCCGTCAACGACGCGGCAACGAAGAATCATGTGTCGCTCGAGAAGGCCGAAGCGAACCTTGATGCGATGGTCAAAGCGATTCGTCAGAAAAACCCGGACGCCGATATCGTTCTTCAAACCATGGACCAGGCTTGGGATTCTCCCACCAATCACAAAAAAAAATACGGCAGCGATCGGCCTGATCTCGCTGCCTATTACGATGTCTATCGTCGCTACGCCCGCGAGCATCAGTTGCCGCTGGTCGACAATTATCCGGTTTGGCTGAAATTGCGTAACGACAATCCCACGGAATACGAGAAGATGGTGCCGGACGGGATCCACCCCAATAGCGCCGCCAGTGTCGCGGTGGCATGGCCGGCGATCGAAGCGCTGCTGGAGCAAACGCGGACTGCCGCGAGCAAAGGCGAGACGACCGGCCATTAGACAGCCCCGCTGTCTCGCCAATCAA
>JBQCCH010000546.1:0-2609 GCA_051962375.1 Tepidisphaeraceae bacterium | reverse complement strand
TGGCACACGCACCCGCTCGGCCAAACCCTCATCGTCACCAGCGGCGTGGGATGGGCTCAGCGCGATGGCGGCCCGGTCGAAGAAATCCGTCCCGGCGACATCGTCTGGTTCGCCCCGGGGGAAAAGCACTGGCACGGCGCTACCCCGACGACTGCGATGACGCACATCGCCATCCAGGAAAAGCTCAACGGCAGCCCCGTGACCTGGCTGGAACACGTGAGCGACGATCAATACCGTAAATGATGCGTCATTCGCCGGGCCCGTAACCAGGTGCCGGCCATCGATTCAGTGCGGAGCATCGGATCAGCCGCCGCTCACCGGTGGAATCAGCGCCAGCTCTTCGCCGTCGCTCAACGTTCGGCTTCGATCGACGTATTCCAGATTCACCGCCACCGCCAGCCGATTCGCGTGCGGCCCAAGTGCCGGATGCCGCTGCACCAGCTCGGCCATCGCATCGGCGACAGTGGAACTGTCGGGAAGGTCAAGCGTCGCTTGCGACGTGCCTGCCAAGTCGCGACTCAACGCAAAAAAACGAACGACTACCGTCATACTTTGGCTCGTGAACGCCTCGCGAATCGGCCGGTGCTATTCGGTCGCCGCGTGTCCGACCACCGTGATGCCCAGCTTGTCGGCCAGTTCCAGCACCTTCGGCTTTTCAAGCATGATCGTAGCCCCGGGCGTCAACACCAGGCAGCCCGCCTTGGCGTGATGCAGCTTTTCGATCGTCTGCGTGCCCACTGTCGGCACATCGATCCGCATGTCCGCGTTCGTGTTGGCCACCTTGATCAGCGTCCACCCGCCCCGCCGACACAGCGTGCCCGCCCGCTCGATCATCCGATCGGTTCCCTCCAGCGCTTCGACCGCGATCACATTCTGATCCGCGATCGCCAACGCCTGCCCGATCTGCAAGCGGCTGATCGTGGTGCACAGCGTGTAGCCAAAACGGATGTCGGCCCACTGCGCGTCGGTCGGCTGGCGGCGCGTCATGACGCCTGGCGTCGCCAACTGGTCGGGACAATATTTGGTCGAATCGCTCAACGGAAACCCTTCGGCGGCCAGCGTGTTTGCGACCGATTGCAGCAGGGTCTGGTCGCGTTTGTCCCGGCGGATCTGCGTCAGAAACAGCCGCAGCGTCCGCAGATCCGGAATATATCGAACATAGCTCCAGCGCGAATAAAGCTGCACCTTCCGCACGCGGCCGACCATGATCGTCTCATCGACCTTGTGCTTGCGAAGCGTCCGGATCCACTGCCCCATCCGCGTCAGGCCGACGGATTTAAAGACATCCACCTCGCCGGCCAATTCCGGCCGAACGCTGCCCGCCAAGCCCACCGCCACCGTTCGCAGACCCGACTGCCGCGCGCCGCGCGCCACCAGAAAGGGAAAGATGCCCTCGCCCGCGATGATGCCCAACGTGCGCGGGCTCGCGGCCGCATCGGGTTGAGCGAGCACAGGCGGTGTCTTACCCACGCGCGACGCCGCTTATCGCATCACCCAGGCCTGGCCCACTTTTTCCAGGAGGTCATTGCCCGGATATAGCTCATCGCCCGCAAGCTTGTAATCAAGCTCCAGCGTTTTGAAGAGCAGGATCGGCTTGCCATCCGGACCGGTGACGGGTTTGCCGCTGTCATCGGTCAGTTGCGTGCTTTCGCCGCTCAGCCCCGTGACAAAGATCGTGAAGCTGCCCAGCCGCGGCGCCGGCTCTTCCCAGATCGCGACGCCGTCTTTCGCCTGATCTTCGCCCTGCCGGAGCGTGCCTTCGATTTTCACGGCGTTTTCCAGCAGCTTGTTTCCCGTGGCGGCCTTGATCTTCTCGAACACCACATTGGGGATGTTCTTGTCCGACTGAATCACTTTGCCTTCCTTCGTCACCCACTCAAAGGTCGGGAGGAAGGTCACGTCATGGTCGGAATTATTGGTGACCGTGTAGGTCATGTACCAGTACGCCTTGGCGGAGGGTTGGCCCGGCACTTCGACGACGATGCGGCGTGGCTGGGCGTGATCGAACCGCAATTCCCAAGAGATCGGCGAGATGCTCGGCTTGGGGTAGGCCATCGCGAAATTGCCGGCGATCAGGGTCAGCCCCGCCATCAGCGCTAAAGCTCGTCGATTTTTCATAAATCCCGCCCGGCCAGCGGCCGGTTTCCTGGTGAACGTCTGGGTTGCCGTATTTCCGCCGCCCCACGGGTTTGCCACCTGCGAAGCGCCGGGTATTGTCGAAAGGGATGAGCGGGCTGTCAAATTTCTTCAAAAGCCGCGACCCGGCCACCGCGCTGGTTCGACCGGTCGGCGCCGGTGAAATCGAACCCGCGCTGCGCATGCTTCTCGGCTCGGGCGGCCAACCCTGCGAGCCCCACATCGCCGCCGATTTTGAGCACCTCGCCGCTCACCGCCGCATCGACCTGACCGCCCTGCAGATCGCGTTGATGGGGGATCGGCTGATCGCCGCGGCGCTCCCGGTGCACAGTCCCGGCGGAACGTCGCTGCTGATGCTCAGCACCTCCGGCGGGTCGGCCGGCATCGCCAAGTGCGTCAGCCGCTGCGCCGCCGCCGTAATCGACGCCCTGCGCCCCGGGCCGCCGCTGCTCGTGCAGACGTTGCTCGAAGTG
>JBQCCH010000545.1:0-3044 GCA_051962375.1 Tepidisphaeraceae bacterium | reverse complement strand
CAGCAAGTGATCACGCCGCCAACGATCAGTTGAACCCAGAGCGGCAAAGCAAATAAAGCAGAAAGCTTGTCCTGGCTTTCGCCGGATTCAAGCCGTTGGTAGTCGAGCTTATTTGGCTTGTCGCAGACGATTTCCTCGCAGGTATAACGCAACGCCGTTCAGTGGCCGGCACCGCGCCGACCAGCTTTCACTTTACCAAAACGCTCGACGCGGGGCCGGTCCATTGCAGCGTGTGGTTAGCTGCCGCCCATTGCCGCTAAGCGCGCCTCTAATTTGTTATCGAGCCCGTTTACGAGCCCCAGTTGCGGATGATACCTGAACCCGGAATGGGTTGCACTGGCTTCGTCCAAAGCAGCTTTGGCAAACGCCCGAGCGTCATCTGTGTCGCCTCTGGCATCAGCTAAAAAAGCGCGAGCTGCGGCATATTGAAAGCGCTGCAACGGGAAAATCAACGCACTCACAGCAGAGAACTCGTCAAGAACATTGGCGGCCTCGTCGTACAACTGCGACATGCCGTGGAAAGCGATCAGACATGCGAAATCGAGCCATGCGCCAGTTTTGACCGTCGGGATTGCTCGCTCCGCTTCCAACGAGCGGCGGTATTCATCAACGGCTTCTGGAATCCGGCTAAGCGAAAGCAGGCATTCCGCACGCTGCTTCCGGGCGGACGCAATTTGTGAACGATCCGGATACCGATCGAAAAGTTCGTCCAGCAGATTAATCGCATCCCGATGAAGGCCCGCTTGCGACAGGTAGAGTGCTTGGATTCGAAGGTATTGTGACTTGTTGTACGATCCTCGACTGCGATCAAATCGCTCACGAAAGACCGCCTTCACCTCGGGCGTCCACGTTGCGTTCCGGCACCAGTTGTGACGTCCCATGTGCGAATGTGCCTAGGCGGATAACGCAAAACCGTTCAGTGGCCGGGGCCGGCCGGGGGACTTTACTGGCCGCATGGCCGGAGCGACCCCGACGCCGGGGCCGGTCCACTGCAGCGGGTGGTTATCCGGGCGGTTGAGCGACCTGCGACCGCCGTGCCTTCAGGCGATTTTCAGCCCAGCGAAAGCACTAAGCCAACCCTTCAACCGAACCGACCGCCAACCCCAGCAGAATACTGAACTGACGAAGCTGCCCCCAAAAACCGTGGCCATGAACTCGTGCTTCAAATTGTAACAACTGAGCTTGCGACATCGAAGCGAATTGCGACATCTGCCATTTGTCGAAAGCGGTCAGTGCTGCCGCTACGACCACGGCGACGACGCCAACTGCCAAAACTTTCGACGTCAGAGGTGCCATCTTCGCCCGGATAACGCAACGCCGTTCAGTGGCCGGGCCCGGCCGGGAACGCTGACTGGCCTGCAGAACCTGTGACACCGGCGGCCGGTCCACTGCAGCGGCTGGTTATGCCGCGACCGCGACGGGCCAAACGGACGAGTGACAGAGCCGGCAGGACGCCAAACGCCAACAGTGCAGCCCACGCGGGAACGCCCCACATGCCACGGCCGAACGGGGCGCCGACGCCCACCTGGAAGTGAGACGCGCAAAGATAATAGCGACTACTCCACGGCCAGATCACGCCGTCGGGGTCTTGGATAGCGAGAAGAAGCAGGACCACGCCAAACAACGCGAGCGACACGGCTGCGGAGGTGTGAAGGATAACTCGCGGCATAACGGACCTTCGTTCACTGGCCGGGGCCGACGACCAACGTTCGAATCACAAGAATCGCCGTGGCCCCGGTCCAGTGCAGCGAATGGTTATGTGGCTCCGCCGAACAGCCGGGACCACCAGTTCGTTTTCTTCTCCGGGAATGCCGCGGCCGCGCGGGCACGAAGCTCCGCGGTCACTTGCGGGTCGGCATCACCCATCGGGCGCACCGCAAGAAACTGTCGAAACTCCCATTCGCCCGACAGCGGCTCGCCGAACTTGCGAGACATCTCGGCTTCGGCCTGCGGGGACTTCTGTCCGTCGATCGAACACCCGAATACCAACCCTTTGGCTGGCGTGTTGGCCCCATACAGTTTGCACCAATGTAACCGCGGCTCCGCGAGATGTCTGGTGAGCGTGTCGAGCATCAGCGTGACCGGTGGCTGCGACTTCAGCTTGGCGCGGACCTCGCCATTCGTATCGTTCAGAATTTGTAACTGGCCGAGAACGACGTCCCACTTAATCGCTCGGTCGAGCCCGATGGTGAAGCTCGTCAATGTCAGGGTCCCCGTACCGGGTCCCTCGGGGCGTTTGCCCGTGAAGAGCGCCTCCAGCGGGGGGAACGTCACGTCCATAAACGTGTTCGCGCACGTCTCCAGTGCGCCTTCAAGTGACAGACCGCGCTGCGTTACCCGATCACGTACCTCGAACTCACCGAGGGATGGCGGTTCCAAGACGATCTTGACTTCGACAGAACCGATGAAGCCATGCCCAGGCGGCTGATCAAGATCGAACTCGGCAACCTGCGTCTCCTGCCGGTACAACTCGAGACGCTGGTGACCCGTGGCTATACCTGTACCGACGCGTGACGGCGTCAAGCCGCGATCGCGCAGCCGTCCCTCCGAAGTCCGCTCAACGATGCTGAAATCCGGTTGCGGGTTCTCCAACGGCCCTCCCGAGCCACATAACGCAAAACCGTTCAGTGGCCGGGGCCGGCGAAAGCACGACTCTGGCTTGTAATACCTTCCACCGCCGGGGCCGGTCCACTGCAGCGGGTGGTTATCCGGCCCGGTGAAACGCCAAAATAAGCACCGCCGGTTCACCGACTTCCAGTCGCCGCCAATTGACGAAGCCAGCACATTCTACCAACGCCTCGAAGATTTCCTTCGGCACTGCGTTGGTGTTGTTCAAATAGAGCACGACGGGATCAGTTGCTGAGCCACGAACGGAAGTCATGCCCGTGTCCTCGCTCAAGTCCGTCATGCAGTCGATCCAAGCATTCATGTTGCGGCCGTAGAAGTCCGGAAAGCCGAACTCGGACGCAAAGACCGTGTGGAACGCGTCCCAGTCGGACAGTCGAGAAGCATCTAATCGCACCGTGGGCATAGGGCCGGATAAC
>JBQCCH010000544.1:0-5223 GCA_051962375.1 Tepidisphaeraceae bacterium | reverse complement strand
AGCGCGCGCCGCAAAGAGTCTAGCGCGCGGGGAAATTAGTCCATCTCGCGCCGCGCGGAGTCTAACGCGAACCCCGCGGAGTCTAGTTCGCGCTGCGCGGAGTCTATCGCGCGGCCCAAATAGTCTATCTCGTGCGACGCGGGGCCGGGCGGTTGACGGGGGGTGGAGGCGTTATTCGGTGCTGAGCCGGGCGGTGGCGCCGCCGTCGACGACGAGGGCTTGGCCGGTCATGAAGCTGGAGCGGTCGTTGTCGGCGAGGAAGAGGATGGTTTGCCCGATTTCCTTCGGTTGCCCGACGCGGCCCATAACGTGCTTTTTGCCCAGGCCGCGAACGAGTTGGCGGACATTATCCCCGCTCAGGTGGCCGCGGCTCAGGCCGGCGTGAAGCATCGGGGTGTCGACCGCGCCGGGAAGCACCGCATTGGCGCGGATGCCCGATTCGCCGAACTCCAACGCCATCGCCCGCGTGAGCGCGAGCAGCGCCCCTTTGCTGGCGGCATAAGCGGCGATGCCCACGCTGGTGGCCACCGCATGCACGCTGGAGACATTCACGATCGCCCCGCCGCTGCGCGTGAGCAGCGGCAAGGCCTTTTGCACCGAGAGAAAGATCGACCGCACGTTGCAGGCCATGATCTGGTCGAACTCTTCGACACTGGTGTCGGCGATCGATTTGCAGACCTGGCAGGCGGCATTGTTCACGAGGGCATCCAGCCGGTCGTAGCGGGCGGCGATGGTTTCGAAGATCTGGTGCGGCGTATCGACGTGCGAGACGTCGGCGTTGATGAAATGATCGACGCAATCGGGAACGTCGGCCGCGCGACGGTCGACGCCGACGACGCACCAGCCGGCCTCGTGAAACACCTTGGCGGTGGCCCGCCCGATGCCGCCGTTGACGCCCGTGATGGCTGCGACGCGTTTCATGCGATTCCTTCGGTCAGGCCGCCCGACGGGCATCGCGCTTCACTTCGCGCAGGCCGGTCATGAGGTTTTGGATCGAATTCAGATGCACCCGCTCCCACGCGGCCGGGCTGCTGTTGCTGTTGTGGGCGGCCAGCAGGACGTTCGCTCGCTTGAGCAGCGGCGAATTCTTCGGCAGCGGCTCGACTTCAAACACATCGAGCGCCGCCCCGGCGATCGTGCCGCTCTCCAGTGCCGCAACCAGCGCCGGCTCATCCACCACCGGCCCGCGGCTGGTGTTGATGAGGACGGCCGTCCGCTTCATCGCTGACAGTTGTGCCGGGCCGATCAGGTGGTAGCTGGACGGGTTCAGATCGGTGTGGAGCGTGACGAAATCGCTCTGGGCGAGCAATTGATCGAGCGAAGTCAGCTCAATCCCCGCGGTGGCGGCGACGCTGGGCGCGAGGGGTTTGATGTCGTTGCCGAGCACGCGCATGCCGAACGCATTCGCCCGCCGCGCGACGGCCTTGCCGATATTGCCGCAGCCGATGATGCCCAGCGTGCATTCGCTGAGCGTTTTGCCCGGGATTTTTTCCCACGCGCCGGACTTCATGTGCTGATCCATCCAGGGCGTTTGCCGGGCAAAGCTCAGGAGATAAGCGAACACGCTGTCGGCCACGGGAATGGTGAAGGCGTTCGGCGTATTGCAGACGCGGATGCCCAATTCGCGGCAGGCGGCCTGGTCGATCGAATCAATGCCCGTGCCCCACTTGCTGATGACCTTCAGCCGCGGCGCCGCCTGCAAGACGCGCCGGGTGTAGCGATCATCGCCGCAGATCGTGCCGTCGATTTCGTCGAGCAGCGCGAGCAGATCGGCTTCTTCCAGGCGCTCGTTCACCCGCGGAATGATCACGCGGCAGCCGAGCGATTCGAGCTCGGGCACGAACCGTTCGGCGAACGGGATCATGTACGGGGCCGAAAGCAGGATGTTCCAGGGCTGGCTCATGCGGCCGCCTTGTTGAAGCGGGTGGCGCTGTAGAGCATTTCGGCGATGGTGAAATCGGTCTCGGTGTCGATGTCCCAGGCTTCGTCGCGCTCAATCTCCACCATCAGCGGCCGCCCGCCGATGCGGTTGCCATAGTCTTCGAGCGTGGTGCGTGAGAAGACGTAGAGGCAGGAGTTTTCGGTGTAGAGCGGGACCAGGTCCTGCGTCCGCCGGAGGATGGCCGGGTTGTGGTTCACGGGCTTGGTGAACCGGTCCCACAACCGCTGCTGGAACGGCGTGACGCCGAAGACCGAATCAAAGAGCCGGTCGGCATCGACGAACTTCTGCAGCGCCGCCGAGATGGTGGCGGCCTTCAGCAGCGGGTTGGTGCTGTGGGTTTGGATGAAGTATTCCCCCTCGCACTGTTGGACGGTATTGAGCAGCACCTGGTTCATCGGCAGCCGATCGTCGCGCAGGTGCTCCGGGCGTTCGAGCACGCGCACGGCGGGGAATTCGCGCCGGGCGATGGAGCGGATGGTGTCGCTGTCGGTGTCGATGACGATCTGGCCGATCAGGGGGCACTGGTTGAGGGTGTCGACGATGTGGCAGAAGAGCGGCCGCCCACCGAGCGGACGCCAGTTTTTGCCGGGGACGCGCTCCGAATCGTGGCGCATCGGGACGATCGCGGTGAATGAGTGCTTCAAGCGGCCTCCAAGCCGGTTTGCGGGAAGAGAGTGAGGTAAGGGATTTTCGGAAAGACGGGACATTTGCCGCCGACGGTGGCGTCGAGAATGCGGCGTCCATTCTGGCGATACACGAAATCGGCCACGCGGTAGCTCATTTCGCTGCCTTCCAGGTCGGGCAAGTGCCACCGGAAGCCGGCGCCGAAATAGTTGCCGTTGAAGTGATTCGGATCATCGCCGGTCGAAACCACCGCCGCGTGCGGCTTGCCCTGGAACTGGTAGCTGTGGTCGACGCCCACCAGGATTACCTCGCTGAAGCCCATGTAATAGGCCAACTGCAGGGCGACCATCGTGACGGTGTTGCCTTCCCAGCACCCTTCGGTCAGATCGGTGAAGAACCAGCTCCGCAGGCCGCCGCGCGTCCAGAGGAACTGCATGTCGGGCGTGAAGTCGATCAGATCGCGGCAATGCCAGCCGACGAATTTCGGCATCTTCAGGGCGGCGATTTCATCGGCGCATTGCTCGACCACCAGATCGTTCACGCAGACGTGGTAGGTGGTTTCGAAGCCCATGGCGTCGAAATTCATGTAGATCCGGTTCGTGCCGAAGGTGATTTCGTTTTTGAGCAGCGAAAGGTCGGTCTGCTTCAGGCTCGGGCCGTTGCCGATGACGAAGCAGCGCTTGCCGAGGTGGCGATTGTGGTATCGCCGCAGCCGCCCCATCGATGCGCGGTAGCGGCGATCCTGATGCTCGGCGAACCGCCAGAGCGATCGCTGCGCCCGCGGGCCGATGACCTGGGCAACGGATTTGGCAAGCAGACTCATGCCGTCTACATCGGCACAGGGCGTGTCCGATCTTGATTTATCGGGCGTGCCAGCGCTGGTGGACCTGCTCTTCGCGGACGCGCTCATAGTCCATGACGTAGCCCGCGGCGCTGAGGATGGCATGGATTTCGCCGGGGGCGTCGCCGAGGCGGGCGAGGAAATTCGGATGAACTTCGATGAACACTGTGCGCGGCCGATCGGGGCGGCGCAGGACGCCCTGCATGCCGTGCAAGGCGCGCACTTCGGCGCCTTCGATGTCCATCTTGACGACATGCGGCACAGGCAGCAGCCCCGCTTCGACGGCAGCATCGATCGTGCCGGTTTCGATGCGGATCGCGCCCCGACCGTCGGCCGCCGTCAGGCTGGGGGAATTGCCATGCGCGCCGTCCGTGTAAAGCGTCGCCGTCGATTTGCGATCGGAAACGGCCCACTCGATGACCTGCATCTGCTCCATGCCGTTCAGGGCAAGGTTCTCACGCAGGCGGCTGCGAAAGGTCGGCTCCGGTTCAAAGGCGATCACCCTCGCACCGCGTTTGGCGGCGTGAATTGCAACCAGGCCCACGCAGGTGCCGATATCGAAGAAGATTTCGCCCGGCTTCACCGCGTCCACGATCTCCCGCACAAATTCCTGCTCGCCGCCGTACCGGGTGATGCGAAAATTTTCCGTGCCCGAGCCGACGTGAAATCGGCAACCGGGCTCGATGGCGTCAAGCGTCGCGATGCGCGGTGTCCATGCGTGGGGCGATGATTTGGAGGGCATGTCAGTTCCTGATCTCAGGCGGCCTTCGCGTGAAACGTGGTCGGCTCGCAAAGGCGTTGAACAATGAATCGCGTCATCCGCTCCATGCCGGCCGTGTAGCTGTAGCGTTCGGTGATGGCTCGGCGCTGGACGCGGGCGATTTCTGATCGCAATTCCGCATCGCGGCTGAATCGCAGCAGTTTGTCGGCCAGGGTTTCGGAGGTCGAAAACAGGACCTGGTCCAGCAGCGGCACCATCGGGCCGTGCTGGGGCAGGAATCCGGCCGCCTGCAGACGGCGCACGGTGGCCGCGTGATCGATGTCGCCGGGGGCGGCGTCCAGGACGTCGCAGGCAGCGCGGATCGTGTCGTAGGCGACTTGGTCATCCGCCTTGAGCGAATCGCGAATGGCCGCTCCGGATTGGAGGGAATCGGGCGCTCGGCTGAGGAGGTCGATCCAGGCGTCGGTGGTGTGATTGGTCGGATGATCGCGCACCAGGCAAAAACCGCCGGCCACCAGGGCGTCGATCGGCCGCTGGTGCGCGGTGCACATGAAGGGCTCCAGGATCAGGTTCACGCCGGCCGACCGCGTCAGATGCTCAAGCGCTTCGCCGTAGCCGATCGGGCCGGCCGCGTAGGGGGCGAAAGTCGGATGTTTTTCCCAATCGTTGCCGAAGATGCGCAATTGCAGCCCCGCCGCCCGGCAGGCGTCGGCGGCCCATCGCAGGCCCTGCTGCCGGAACAGGAGGTTGTTCATGCGATCGAACAATCGGCTGGTGGTCGAGCGCAGCAGCCGCTCGTCGGCCGCCAGTTCCAGATCGGCCAGCGTCTGCACCAGCAGGCGGCGCACGTCACCGGGCGCGGGCAGCGCTCCGCCCGCGGCATAAACCTGGATCATTCGCTCGGCACACTGCGCCATCACCTCTTTGGCGGGTCCTTGCGCTTCGGCGATCAGCGCCGAACGCATCTGCTCCGGCGTCTGGCTCCAGTTGGAGACATAGACCACCTTCTCGGACTCACTCGCCCAACTGGTCGGACGGCGCGGGACACGGGTGAGCTTGCGAAACTCCAGGCACTGCCGCCCAGGGTAGGCGAAT
>JBQCCH010000543.1:0-5066 GCA_051962375.1 Tepidisphaeraceae bacterium | reverse complement strand
AGCCATGGGCTTCGTGTTCTTTGACAAGTGAACTGAGTGCTGTTCTGCGGAAAAGCGGCACGGGTGTGAGGCGTTTTTTCGGCGCGTAAGTGGGTTGGCGGGCTGGGCGGTTTGTGTGCGGCTGGCGCGTGGGAAACATCGGCCGAAGGAGTGGCCGGGCCGGGGGTTGGGGGTTTTGGTGGAAAATGAAATGGCAGGAACGAAAACGGGTGCGAAAAAGTGAGTTAGGTGGGGGGAGTGTGTCAGGCTTTTTCGGCGATGAAGTCACAGGCGAGCAGGTTGTAGGCGGTGGCGGCGAGGAGGCCGAAGATCATGAGGGCGAGCCCGAGGGTGGACCCGGGACGGCCGGCGGTGAGCCAGAGGAGGATGAGGGCGTCGAGGAGCGTATAGCCGGCGACGAGCAAGGCGCCGGCGGCGTTGGAATCGCGACGAGCGGCGGCTGTGGTGACGAAAAACGTCGCCCAGGGCAACATCGCGACAATTCCGACCCAGGCAACGGCATGACCGACGGCGGCATAAGCGCCGGAGCGCTCGGCGGGGGTCATCTGAAACCAGGAGATGCCCAAAGCCAGCACCGCCAGGACGACGGCCCCGCTGATCACGGTCATGGCGATTTTCTTGAGTAAGTCCATGGGATTGAGGGGGGGAATCGATGATTGGGGGTTGTCAGGACGTAATTTACGAATGGCCGCTGGGGGCATTCTTTACCGGCGCGGGGGAACTGGCAACTGGGAAGCGGGGCTTGAGGCGGGGGGGACGGCTTGGAATGTGCGGCGGATGTCCTAGGATTTACCGCATGTATCGGCCTGGGCGAAAGATTCAGCGGTTCGACTTTGAGCCCGGGCGGACGGTCGCGGGGAAGTACGTGATCGAGCGGCCGCTGGGATCGGGGTATGAGGGGGAGGTGTATGCGATCGTCGAAAAAGCCACGGGCATCCGCCGGGCGGCGAAATTTTATTACCCGCACCGCGATCCCCTGGGCCGAAGCGCGATCGCGTATGCCCGCAAGCTTGATGCGCTGCGGCATTGTCCGATCCTGCTGCAGTATCACCACCAGGAGATCGCGACCGTGCAGCGGAAGAAAGTGACGGTGGTGGTTTCGGAATTGTTCGAAGGGGTGAAGCTGAGCGAATTTTTGGCCAAGCAGGGGGAGAGCGGGCTGAGCACGTTTGAGGCGCTGAATGTGCTGTACACGCTGGTGCGCGGGATCGCGCCGATTCATGCGCGCGGCGAATACCACGGCGACATCCACGAAGAAAACGTGATGATCCGGCGGCAGGGGATTGGGTTTGATGTGCGGCTGGTGGATTTTTTTGACCTCGGGAAGCCGACGAAGAAAAAAATCTATAAGGACGTGCTGAACCTGGTGATGGTGTTTCACACGATCGTCGGGGGGCGAGAAAAATACGCCGAGCAGCCGCGGGTGGTGAAGGACATCATCCGGGGCCTGAAAGACACGCTGATCCTGGAGCGATTTCACAGCGCGGGCGATATTCAGCGACACCTGGAAGCGCTGAGCTGGGAATGAGATCGAACCTTACACGCTGACAAGGGCGGCGTGGTCGAGGCGAGCGGCGGCGAACCAATCGGGCCCGAAGTGGTGGCGGCCACCGAGCAGCAGGACGGCGCGGGCGACGGGCGTGAGCTCGGGATCGGCGACGGCGCGGGCGAGGATGAAGGGATCGTGCGGGATCGACCAGGTGCCGTCATGCTCGTCGCGATCGACGGCGGCGATCAGCTGGCCGAGCGTGTGGGGGCTGCGGCAGGAAAAAATCGCTTCCGGGTGGCGCAGGGCGGTATCTTCGGCGAGGCCGTGCAGAACGATGTCGGCGAAGGCGGTGGGGGGCAGATGGATTTCTTCGCGGAGCTCCCGCTGGGCATCATCGAAAATATCGATGGCGTCGCGGACTTCGATCGAACCGGCAAACGGGTGCACGCGGCCGGGGTAGTAGGCGACGCTCTGGTTGCGACGCCCCATCAGCCAGTGGCCATCCGCGCTGAGCAGGCCGGTGCTGACGCCCATGGAATTGCCCATCACGTCGGGGCCGTAGTGATCGGCAAAGTGGGGGTTGAGAAAATTCGTGCCGGTCAGGATGCGATAGCTGGTGCGGCTGACGTCGATCTCCAGACGATCGGGGAAGCGGCGCCATCCTTCGAACCGGCAGACGGGGCCGTCAAACAATCGAACCCCCGGCCGCTGCGAAACTTCGGTCCAGGCGGCATCGATACGGGATTCGATCTCCGGAACGATGCGGCGTGTGCCGGGCACCCAGGCGGTGCGAACCTGGCCGGGTCGGAAATCGGCGGTGAGGAGAAAGCGGAGCATATTCAAAAATCCGTCAGAGTTATAACGCCTGCATCCCATTGGCCCGAGGGGAAATCGGTAGAATACGAATCATGCGAACGTGGGGCGTGTTCATTTTCGGGTTGGTGCTGTGGATGTCGAGCGTGGGACTCGCGCAGGCCGCACCGGCGACGCAGTCGGCCGACGCGAAGCGGGCGGCGATCGTTTCGGTGGAGGGGGAAATCAACGATTTCACGGCCCGGGCATTTGCCAGCCATGTGGCGGCGGCCAAGGCGGCGGGGACGGGCACGATCATCCTGCGGCTGAATACGCCGGGCGGAGCCGTCGTGTCGGCGCTGGACATGTCGCGCCGGATCAAGGACCTTCGCGCGGACACGCATGTGGTCGCTTATGTCGACAAGATGGCCCTGAGCGCTGGCGCGATGCTAGCGATCGCTTGTGATGAAATCGTGATGCGGCCGAATTCGCTTCTGGGGGATTGCGCCCCGATTCTGGTGAGCAGCGGCGGGTTGCAATCGATGGGGGCGGCCGAACGCGCGAAGATGGAAAGCCCCATCCTGGCGGAGTTCTATGATTCGGCCGAACGCAGCGGGTATGACCGATTGCTGGTCTCGGCGATGGTGCAGTATGGCGTCGTGGTGCACGTCGTCGACAGTCCCACCGGCCAGCGGCGGTTTGTGAATGATGCGGACTATGCCCAGCTCCTGCGCGAAGGCTGGAAGCCCGCGGCCGATTTGCCCGACCCGCTCGATGGGGCCGAGCAATTGCTGACGGTCAACAACACCGTCGCCCAGAAAATCGGCCTGTCGAAAGGGAGCTACGCCTCCCCGGCGACGTTCGCGCATGATCGCGGGTATGCGGTCATCGCGTCGTACGACACCACGTTCGGCGAATCACTGATCGGGCTGTTGGGCGGGCCGGAGATTCGCGGGGTCTTGGGGATCGTGTTTATGCTGTCGCTCTACACGAGCTTCAGCAAACCCGGAACGGGCGTGCCGGAGGTGATCGCGATGGTGGCGGGCGTGCTGCTGTTCGGCGTTCCGCTGCTGACGGGATATGCGAGCTGGTTTGAGATCCTGCTGATCTTGCTTGGGGTGCTACTGCTGGCGTTGGAACTGTTCGTCATTCCGGGGTTCGGCGTGGCCGGGTTGTCGGGGATTGTGCTGGTGTTGGTCGGCTTTGTGTTGACCTTTGCCCCGCCGGAGCCGGGCGGATGGTCGGTTCTGCCGCGCTTGCAGGGGACGCGGGATGCCCTGGTGCAGGGGTTTGTCATCGCGACGATCGCGATGGTCAGCGCGGCCGGATTGTGGCTGTGGCTGGCGCGGTATCTGCACAATATCCCGTACATGAATCGGCTGATTTTATCGACTTCGGTAGGTACCTACGCGGAGTCGGCCGACTTGAAAGAGGCGGCCGATCTGGCGTGGCCGGCGGTGGGGGCGATGGGGCGCGCCATCACGCCGTTGCGGCCGGGAGGCGTGGCGCGTTTTTTTGATCCTGTGATCAACGACGAGCGAAATGTCGATGTCGTCAGCGATCTGGGCTTGGTGACCAATGGGTCGAGTGTTGTGGTGCGGGCGAAGGAAGGCAAGCGAATCGTCGTGAGGCCGGCCCCCGCTTCGGGTTTGACGGTTTGAGTAATCGCCATGGAACCGGTCACTGTTTGGCTCATTCTCTTTGTGGTCCTGGCCGTCCTTTTTTTTGCGGCGGAGATGTTCATCCCGTCGCACGGGATTCTGTCGGTGTTGGCGATCGCGTGCCTTCTGGGCGTGGTCGGGTTGTGCTTTGTGCTGGATCGGTGGCTCGGCATCGGCGCGGTGATCGCGCTGGTGGTGCTGGGGCCGATCGGGTTGTCGGCGGGAGTAACGCTGTGGCAGAAAACGCCGCTCGGCCGGCGCATGGTGCTGACCACCACCGGCGGCACGCTGGATGCGCCGGCGGTGCTCGTCGGCAGCGTCGGGCGAACGCTCACGGAGTTGCGGCCGATGGGTGAATGTGAGTTTGATGACGTCCGCGTCGAAGCACGCAGTGAAATGGGGCAGCTTTTGCCCCCGGGCGCCCTGGTGCGGGTGATCGCAGTGGAAGGGCGCGTCGCCACGGTTCGGCCGACCGATGCGCAAATGGGCAGTGACACTTAATTCTCGAAGGAACTTTTCATGACATCGATTCTCTCGGATGCGGATTTTGGCAGCACCGTCACACTGGCGGTCGCGGGGTTGGTGGTGCTGGTGTTGCTGGTGGTCATCGTGATGGCCTTCAGCTTCATCAAGCTCTACGTGCAAGCGCTGACGTCGGGCGCGCGCGTCAGCTTCATTCAGCTGGTGGGGATGTCGCTGCGAAAGATCAATCCAAACTTGATCGTCGCCGCCCGCATTCAGGCGACACGCGCGGGGTTGTCGATCCCGCAGGATGAAATGGAAAGCCACGTGCTGGCCGGCGGTAACCTGATGCGCGTGATCAACGCCATGATCGCAGCCAATAAGGCGAACATCGAACTGACGTGGAAAAACGCCACCGCCATCGACCTGGCAGGGCGCGACATTCTCGATGCGGTGCAAACGAGCGTGAACCCGAAAGTGATCGACGTGCCGAGCGCCGCGATGGGACGCAACACGATCGACGCGGTGGCGAAGAACGGCATTCAGTTGCGCGTCAAAGCGCGGGTGACGGTGCGGACGGCCATCAATCGGCTGGTCGGCGGTGCGACGGAAGAAACGATCATCGCCCGCGTGGGTGAAGGCATCGTGACGGCGATCGGCTC
>JBQCCH010000542.1:0-5306 GCA_051962375.1 Tepidisphaeraceae bacterium | reverse complement strand
GGCAAGGGCCGTCGCACTGGCGCGCAGGTGGCGTGGGTTTGGAACCCATGGCCGGGCCGCGGGTTGGGGCGGAAAATCGGACGAAACTGAAACGTAAAATGGCAGGAACGGCCGCGGGTCGAAAAAATCGACTTACGCCGCCGCAGCGACCAGGTCCTGCTCGTTCGGCGGCTCGGCGGGGCTGAGCGTCATGGCGCGGACCCGATTGATGCCATCCAGCGCGGCGACCTTGTAGCACTCGGCGAGCGTCGGATAGTTGAAGACCGTTTCGACGAAATAATCGATCGGCAACCCCGCAGCCATGACGGTTTGGCCGATGTGGATGAGTTCGGTAGCGCCGGTTCCGAAGGCGTGAACCCCGAGCAGGCGGCGCGATTGCGGGTGAAAGAGCAGCTTCAGCAGGCCGTGCGGATCGGCGATGAGCTGGCCACGGGCGATTTCACGATACCGGGCGATGCCCGCTTCATAAGGCGTGCCCGCCTGGGTGAGTTGCTGTTCGGTCTGGCCCACCATGCTGATTTCGGGAATCGTGTAGATGCCCAGCGGGTAGAGCGGGCTGGTGGCCTCGGCGTATTGGTGGAACATGTGGCTGCTGGCGAGACGCCCCTGTTCCATGCTGGTGGCCGCGAGCGCGGGAAAGCCGATGACGTCGCCGGCGGCATAAATGTGGGGGACATCGGTCTGGAAATGCTCGTTCACCTTCAATCGGCCGCGGTTGTCGGCGGTGAGGCCGGCCTTGTCGAGCGCGAGCGTTTCGGTCGCCCCTTGGCGGCCGATGCAGTAGAGGAGGGTTTGCGAATGGATCGACTTGTTGCTCCCCATCGTCGCAAACACTTCGTCGCCGACGATTTCAATCTTGGCGACGGTTTCACCGAGGCGCAGGCGGACGCCGTTGTCGCGGAGGCGGAATTGGAGGGCTTCGATGAGTTCGTCGTCGAGAAATTCCAGGAGCTTGGGGCGGGAATCGACGAGGGTGACCTTCACGCCGACCGCCGCGAGCATGCAGGCATACTCCGTGCCGATCACGCCGCCGCCGACGATCGTCATGGATTTCGGCAGATCGTGCAGGGTGAGCAGTTCGGTGCTGTCGATGACGCGGCCGGGCGTGAAGGGGACGTTTTTCGGGCGCGCCGGCTCGGTGCCGACCGCGACGAGGATGTGCGAGCCCTTGATGTCGATGATTTCATCATCCGCCCGGCGGATGCGGACGGTGTGGGCGTCGACGAACGACGCGCTGCCGAAGAACATCTGCACGTGGTTCCGCTGCATCTGGTTGCGGATGACTTCGGTTTCGGTGCGCACGACATGGGCGGTGCGGTAGAGCAGGTCGTGCATGGTGATGTCCTGCTTGACGGCGTAACTTTCGCCGTAGACCTGGCGCAGGTTCATGCCGGTAAGGTGCAGGACGGCTTCGCGCATGGCCTTGGAGGGGATCGTGCCGGTGTGGATGCAGACGCCGCCGAGGCTTTCGGTGCGGTCGATCAAGGCGACCCGCTTCCCGAGCTTGGCCGAGTTGAGGGCGGCTTTCTGTCCGGCAGGACCGCTGCCGATGATGATCACGTCGAAGCTCTGGCTCATGGGATAACCACTCCTGTCGGCATCATCGGCAAAATCGGCAGGCCGGTTGACCAGAGCGGGTTGTCATGCCCAAATAGCGGGCAATCTTTTCTTTTCGGGGAAATGTCGGATGTTCCAAACGATTTTAAGCGGTGTTTTATGGGGCGTGGCGGTCGCTGCGTCGGTGGCGCAGGCGGAAGCGATTCCGGTGGTGACGATGGCTCGACAGCCGGCGAACGCGCCGCGCGGCGAAGCGCACCCGCTGCTGCCCCGCGAGCTCATTCGCCAGGGCGTCCTGATCGCAGCGCGTGAAGAATTCGGCGCGGCCACGCGCGATGCGGTGCTGGGCGAACCGACCGACGTCGCGGGCAGCCTGCAGCTGGCGCCCGATCTGAAGCCCGGCGGCGATGTCCTGCACATTGCCGTATCGAAGCGGGGGAGCACCGATTCCATTTGGGCCGCCGACCTGTCGGCTGATGTCTGCAACGAGCGATTGACCGATGCGACCGTTGAAATTGAAAAATTGTCTCGCGGCCCTTTTGTCGACGGGCTCAAAAAAGCGGGCCTCACGGGCACGGCCGATCGCGTCGACGCCAACGGCGCGGCCAGCCCGAGCGCCTTAGCGCAGCTCGATCATTTCGAGCTCCTGTCCCAGTTGACGGCCATCCGGTTGCTGCATGCACAAATTCGCGCCGACGGCGAATCGCCGGACCGATTGGCGGCCTTGGCGCGGGCGTACGCGAATTTCAGCCAGCTCAGCCGATTCATCTGGGGCGGCGAATCGCAGGCGGCGGCGGCTCGGGCGCTGCTGTATGCCCAGCGCGGCGTCGCGACATTCCCCGACGCACCGGCGGCCTGGTTCGGGCGAATTTATGTCGAGTCGCTGGTCGGCCTGCCGCAGTCGGCGCTCGACGATCTGGCATCGGTTCGCGCCAAGCATCCTGACGTCACCCCGCCGGCCTGGATCGAGTTGGCCGAGCAGCTTGCGAAATATGATCCCGAAGCCTTGCTCACGCTTGCCGACAAGCAGCCGGCAAATGCGGTGCTGGCGCGATACTTCGCATTTCTGACGATTCAAAATTCAAATGCGGATGCGGCGGTGGTGAATTTCGCGGAGGCGGCGCTGACCCTTGAGCCGGACTGCCAGCAACTGATCGCCCGGATCAACGATGACACCGGGCCCGGGCTGACGCACTCCGGGGCGGAGGCGTTTTCGCAGACGCTCGCCGGCCTCGACCAGTTGCCGGGTGTGCCCGCGGACATCCGGCAAGTGGTGCAGGCGAAGCGGGGTTCGGATGCGAACGCAGAGGTGCGGCTCGTCGACCAACTGCACCACGACGGCGACGCCGATCGATCCGAACCTTCCTGGCACGTGATGGGCCGACTGATCGAGAACGTCACGTTCATGAACGCCGAAGCCGAAGCGATGCACATCACGTTCAGCCTGGGACAAGACCCATCGAATTTCGTCAACAGCATTTGGCCGAGCGTGAAAAATCACCCGTATGCCTCGGTGATGGCGGCCTATCGCGATGTCGGAACTGGCGGCCCGGAAGCATTCACGGCCGACCTGGCAAAAGTGAAGATTGACGACCCCATGCTCTCGGCAATGAGCCAGATCAGCCAGTACTGGCTGCGAGCGCCGCAGACCGCGACGGAGGCGGATACGTTTTCGCTCATGCGCGGCACCGACGCCATCGCACCGGACGAAGAACTCAAGGCGCAGATCACGAAATTTGTCCCGATCGGGGACAATCCGTTCGGCATCGGCTTCAAGCTTGACCGGCTGAAGCGGCTTTGCCCGAACTCCCCCACCGTGATGGCGGCGACCCTGAATGCCGACTGGAAAACGGCCGAGCCCCATCTTGCGGAGTGGCTCGATCAGGTCGGCGATCATCCCGCCGTCACCTACGCGGCCGCCAGTCAATATTTCAACCATCGCGAATACAATAAGGCCGCCGCGATGTTCGAAAAATACATCAGCGTTTCGCCCGATTCTCACGGTTTCAAGGCATTGGCGTCGTGCTATCTGCGTCAGCACAACGAGAAGGCGTGGCTCGCGACGCTGGAGCGCAGCTTAAAATACCCCGCCCTGGGACTGGAACACGCCCGCACCAACGAAACGATCGCCAAGTATTTTCTGACGACCAAGCGGTACAAGGAAGCGCTTCCCTTTGCCGAGGCGTCGGGCGATTCGTACTCGGCGTGGGGGCTGGAGATTGCGGCCCGGGCGAATGAAGCCGTGGGCAACTGGGATCGGGCTGAGGAATTGACAAAGGCCCGCGGTGAAAATTACGGCGACCCGACGGCGTGGCTCGGCTGGTGTTGCCGGACCGGGCACGGCGATCGCAAGGCGGCCGAGCAGTATGCGCGAGCCGGCCTGGCCGCTTCCGTGCAGCGGACGGATCGGGAATCGAAGGCGATCCGCGTCAGCTTCGATCTCTACACCCAGAACGACGCGGAGGCGGAGCGACTGGCGACTGAGATGGCGCGGGAACTGGGCGATCCATGGGCGGGCCTGCACGCGGTTCTGTTCGCGATCGCCCGGCACGATGACGCCGCCCGTGACCAGGACTTGGCGTGGGTCATCCATCCGAATCACGAATTCCGCCTCGGGAACGGCCAAACCCGGCCGCAACTTGCGCAGCTTGCCCAGATGATTCAGACCGCAATGCACGAGCAGAGCAAGCCCTTGGATGCCGGCCAAGTGGATCGGCTGGCCATGCAAAGTGCTTTTGAGGCGCCCAATATTTACTATTTCAGCGGCCGGTACTGCGAATTACAGGGACAAGTGCCGCTCGCCAAACAGTTTTACGAAAAGTGTGTCGCCCGGGAAGAAACCTCGACGAATCTGGACCTGGCGAACATGCGGCTGCAGGCACTGCAACCCCAGACGCCAGCGACTCGGCCGCAAAATTAATCGCGGATTGTCGTGAAGTGCGACAAGAAGGCTTGCAAACCACTTGACCTTGGGATACAGTTTTACGTCTCACTAGATTGCACATTTTTGGAGTCAGTTAAGATGGCCCGTCCGAAAGAGCAGTTCCAAACCTTCACGAAGTCCAAGACCCGCGTGACGCGCACCGCCGAAAGCGGCAAAGTGTTCGTGGACTACAAGGACACCGAATCGCTCAAGAAGCTGATGAGCGGCAACGGCAAGATGTCGTCCCGCAAGCGCACCGGCGCCTCGGCCATGGAACAACGGATGATCTCCAAAGCCATCAAGCGGGCCCGCTACATGGCCCTGGTTCCCTACGTCGCAACCGTCGGCTAGACCCTCACTTCCGTATAGCTGGCCGTTTTGAGCTGTCTTGATAGCTCGACGACCTTTCAAGCGACGCCCGACCTGCGGAGGCTCGGGCGTTTTTTTGCGCCCTCGGCTGGCTTTGATAGCAAATTTTTGACATTGCCCGCCTCGGCCGACTGCGCCGCGCCCGCCGTTGCCGTGGCTTATCGACCGGCAGTCGGGGCGGTGGTGGGCTGAGTGCTGGGGGAATCGCGGAACTCGTAGGTCGTCAATTGCGGGGCCGTGCCCGTGACGGACCAGTGGGTGACCATAATCTTATCGGTCGCCTCGAAGGGCAGTTCCACCTGGACTTCGACGTCGTTCTTGGAATGCACCTCGCCGCCGTAGTCGCGCACGTCTTTCAAAGCGCCCCACTGCTGGAATTGGACGGAAGTATCGGTCAAGCGGTTCAGGTCGATCGAGTCGGCACACATCGCCTTGGCGGCGTTCAGGTTGCCGCTGC
>JBQCCH010000541.1:0-6773 GCA_051962375.1 Tepidisphaeraceae bacterium | reverse complement strand
ACGTAATCGGCGGGTCCGCCCCAGTCGGCGGCGATGACCGGCAGGCCGACCGCCATCGCTTCCATGACGACCGCGCCGCCCGGCTCGCGCAGGCTGGGGAAGACCATGGCGTCGGCCTTGGACATCAGGGCGGCGGAATCTTTGTATTTCATCCAGCCGGCGAAGTTGACGTTGGCGGTGATATTCAGGTCGCGGGCGATCTGTTCCAGCCGCGGGCGCTGGTCGCCTTCGCCGATGATGTCGAGGTGGGCATTGAATTCGCGGGCCAGCGGTGCGAAGGCTTCGAGCAAGAGGTCGATCATCTTGAAATCGACGAGTCGGCCGAGGAAGGCGAACCGGGGCGGGGTGCCGGGGGCGCGGAGCTGGCGGGTTTGGGCGGAGCCTTCCCAGGTCTTCAGATCAACGGCATTGGCGACGAGGGAGATCACCTGGCCGCGGACGCCTTTGGGCAGGGCGCGGCGGGTGCGCTCGTTGGAGACGAGAATGACGTCGGCCTTGCGCTTGCCGGGGATCAAGAGGTTCGCCAATTGCCCGCCCACGCGGCCGAACCAGACGGCCCAGCGGACCAGCGCGTTTTCCATGTCGGCGAAGGCGGGCGGGTAATTAATGTCGCCGTTGAGCGGGCCGATGATCGTCGGCACGCCGAAGCCGTACAGCGCCGAGGGCTGCTTCGGGGAGATCGGCACGGGCTGGTGCACGATCTGGATGTTGTTTTGCGGGATCAGCGTTTTGATCAGCTTCCGCTGGTAGCGCTGGGTGATGAGGTGGCCCAGCGCGCCGAAGGTGCTGATGCGGAATTGATGCGGAAAGGGCTTGCCCAGGTTCCAGAGCACTTTGTGCAGCCAGGTGTCGGGGGCGAAATAGACGCGATCGAAGTCGGGCCCGAGCAGTTCGCGGAGTTCGGCGCGGCAGCGTTCGTGGATGCAGAGCCACACCTCCACGCCGCGGGACCGCATGGTCCGGAAATAATGGACCGGGCGTGCGGATTCGCCGCCCATTTTCAGGGAGGCGTTGTCACAGACGATCATCACGCGCGGCGCGGCATTCATGGCTATGTCCGGTTATCGGCTAATTCGGGTCGTGATGTTATCGGAAAGATGGGCGAATTGTTGGACCGGCGGCGGGTTTTGGGTCGGGCGAAAAATTGCCGCAGGGGCCGCGGGTGGGCGCGGCGGAGCGTTGTTGAGTAGACTGCGGGCTATGGCAGATTTGAAAACGTGCGCGATTCACACGATTACGACCAAGGCCTGGACGCTGGCGGAGTGCTGCGAGAAGTACGCGGCCGCGGGCGTGGGGGGCGTGAGCGTGTGGCGAAACGTCATCGAAACCGTGGGCATCGATGAAGCGGCGCGGATCGTGAAGGGCTCGGGCCTGAGCGTGCCGGCGCTGGTGCGCGGCGGGTTCTTTGTGTCGAAGGAATCGGCCAAGCGTCGGGCGGCGTTCGATGAAAACAAAAAATGCGTCGATGAGGCGGCCGCGATCGGGGCGGAGATGGTCGTGCTGGTGGTGGGCGCCGAAGTCGGCACGCCGCTGGTATCGGCGCGGCAGCAGGTGACCGAGGGCATCAGCCAGCTGTTGCCGTACGCGGAGCAGGCGGGCGTGAAGCTGGCGATCGAGCCGCTGCACCCGATGTACGCCGCCGACCGCAGCTGCATCAACCGCATGGCCGAGGCGCGGCAGGTGTGCGAGCAATTGAAGAGCCCGTGGCTGGGCATCGCGTGCGATGTGTATCACGTCTGGTGGGACCCGGACCTGAAGCAGGAAATCGCTTTGGCGGGTCAACAGGGAACGCTGTTTGGGTTCCACGTCTGCGATTGGCGCGCCAACACGCGCGATTTGCTGAACGATCGCGGCCTGATGGGGGAAGGGTGCATCGACCTGAAGACGATCCGCTCCTGGGTGGAGCGAGCGGGCTTCAAGGGATTCAATGAAGTGGAAATCTTCTCGCACGAGAAGTGGGCGCTCGATCCGGACGACTACCTGGGCCAGATCAAGCGGGCGTATATCGAGCACGTGTGAGCGGCCTCGATCGATTGAGCGGCATGAGTTGAGCGGCGCGTTCAGGCGGCGCACAGCAGGATGACGCCGACCACGGCCACGATCGCGCCGAGGGTGGCGCGGAGCGAGACGCGGTCATGCCGCTGAAAGGCGGCGAAGGGGAGCACCAGCACGGGGGTGGTGGCGATGATTGTTTGGGTCACGCCGCTGGGCACGCGCTGCAGCGACGCCAGAAAACAAGCGACGCCCAGCACCGGTCCGATGACCGCCCCGGCCGACAGGTACGCGACGGCGGTGAGGTCGCGGGCGCCCTGGGCGACGCGTTTCCATCGGCCGGTGACGCAGACGAAGAGAACGAATCCCACCAGGCCGGCGAAAATGCGGATGAATGTGGCGGCCAGGGGATCGAACGGGGCGGCCGCTGCGCGACCCATGCCCAGCTTGGCGGTGATCGCGCCGCACGCTTGCAGGACCGCGGCGATCAGGGCCAGCGCGATGCCGAGGCGTTGCTCCCGATCCGCATGCGGCGATGCCTCACGGCCGGAGCGCTCGGCAATCACCCAGGTGACGCCGGCGAGCGTGATCAGGATGCCGATGCCCTGCAGGAGCGTGGGGGGCGCGTGGATGACGACATAATCCAGAACCGTAGCCACCACCGGCGCCAGCGACAGCATCAGCATGCTGCGGCGCGCGCCGACGAGCACGTAAGCCCGGAACAGGCATAGATCGCAGAGGAAGAAGCCGATGAATCCGCTGGCCAGGAGCCAGCCCCAGACGTGGGCGTCGGCGTCCCACGGGATGGCCATCCCGCGCGAGAGGCGGCAGAGCAGGGCCATCAACGCCAATGCAATCGACATGCGCAGCACATTGACGGTGACTGATCCGACGCGGCGGCCGGCGTGTTCGAAGCAGACGCCGCTGACGACCCAGCACAGGGCGGTCAGACCGGCGAAGGCTTCCCCGATGCGTTCAGTGGTCATGCAAGGTGGGCCGGTAAGCGGTGTGCGAAAAAAGGCACGGCGCGAGCCGTCTCGCGCCGTGCCGGGAGTGGAGCGCCGTTCCGGGCTGCGATGGGTGGAGCGGAACGGGCATTAACTGTGAATGGCGATTTTGTCGACGGCCAGGGCCGCTTCCTTGAGGGCTTCGGGGAGCGTCGGGTGAGCATGGAAGCTGCGGGCCAGGTCTTCGGCGCTGGCGTGGAACTCCATGGCGACGGTCGCTTCGGCGATGACATCACTGGCGTGGGCGGCCAGGATGTGCACGCCGAGGATGCGATCGGTTTTCTTGTCGGCGAGCACCTTGATGAAGCCTTCGGTTTCGTCCATGCCGCGGGCGCGGCCGTTGGCGAGCATGTTGAATTTGCCGACCTTGTACTCGACGTTGTGGGCTTTGAGGTATTCCTCGGTTTCGCCGACGCTGGCGAGCTCAGGGTGGGTGTAAACGACGGCGGGGCAGTGCTTGTAGTTCACATGGCCCGGCTTGCCGGCGAGGATTTCGGCGACGGCGACGCCTTCTTCTTCGGCCTTGTGGGCGAGCATGATGCCGCCGATGACGTCGCCGATCGCATAGACGCCGGGGGTCTTGGTCTGGAAGTGGGAATCGACTTCGATGAAGCCTTTGACGTCGGTCTTCAGGCCGATCGCTTCGAGGCCGAGGGAATCGGTAACGGGGCGGCGGCCGACGCTGACGAGGACCTTGTCCGCGGTTTCTTCGCCGGTTTCATTTCCTTCGCGGCTCTTCCAGGCGATCTTGACCTTGCCGTTCTCGATCTTGGCGCCTTGGGCGGCGGTCTTGAATTTGAAGGTGATGCCTTGCTTCTCCAGCGAGCGTTGCAGGGCGTTGGCCATTTCGCGATCGGTGGGGGGAAGGATGCCGTCGAGGAATTCGATAACGGTGACGTTGCTGCCGAGGCGGCTCCAGACGGAGGCCATCTCCACGCCGATATATCCGCCGCCGACGACCAGCAGGGTTTCGGGGACGGCATCGAGCGAGAGCACTTCGGTGGATGAAAGGATGTTCTTGCCATCGAAGGGCAACGCGGGCACGGCGCTGGGCGCGCTGCCGGTGGCGATGACGATGTTTTTGGCGGTGTATTCCTTCGTGCCCTCGGCGGATTTCACCGCGACGGCGCCGGGCTTGGTGAAGGTGGCGTGGCCCTTGAGGTGTTCGATCTTGTTCTTCTTGAACAGCAGGCCGACGCCGCCGGTGAGGGCTTTGACGACGTCATTTTTGCGCGCCATCATTTTAGACAGATCGAGCTTGACGTCGCCCACCATGATGCCGTGCTTGGCGACCTGATGCTGGATGGAGCGATAGCGTTCGGAGGAATCGAGCATCGCCTTGGAGGGGATGCAGCCGACGTTGAGGCAGGTGCCGCCGAGGTATTCGCGCTCTACGCAGGCGACCTTCATCCCGAGCTGGGCGGCGCGGATGGCGCAGACATATCCGCCGGGGCCGGCGCCGATCACGATCAAGTCAAATTGGGTTTCGCTCATGGTGGAAGGGATTGTAGGAGCGAATCGCGCGGGACGCGAGACGCGGGGCTGATGTCGGGGTGTCGCGGTCTTTTGTCGCCCGGTTGGCAGGATGGGTCGCCAGAAGCGTGGTGATTCGATTAGACTGCGGGCCCGAATCGGGTCGTCCGTGGCGTGACGGGCGTGCGAAATCGCGACAATTCAATTGGTGTGAATCACCAGCGAGGGAACTAACAAACCCGAATCAGACCCCGAAAACGCCGGCATATGCCGCAATCCGGACTGCAAGTATCCGTGCCCCGCGGACGCGGCGCACTGCCCGCGGTGCGGGATGGCGTTCGGCACCGACTTGCCGTTGCCGCCGACGATGCCGAGTTCGGATGAATCCATCCTGCGCGTGGGGCCGCAGGAGGAGGAATTGGGGCGCGAATGTCCGCCGGTCGCTCACGTGCCGGACGTGACGGTTGTGAACGGCGAGCGCCGGTGGCACGTGGGGACACTGACGTATACGACGTCGGGCCTGGCGATTTTGTTTTTCTGGCTGTTGTGGGGCGATTTTGCGTATGCGTTCAAGGATCGGTCGCTGGGGCCGGTTGTGCAGCTGCTGTTGAAGCAATTTCACAGCACGGACACGACGGCGAGCATCCTGCTGGCATCGCTGCCGCAGGCGTTGACGGTGGTGCTGGCGCCGATCATCAGCGTGAAGAGCGACCGCTACCGCAGCCGCTGGGGCCGGCGAATTCCGTTCCTGTTGTTGCCGACGCCGATCATTGTGTTGTCGATGTTCGGGCTGGCGTTCGCGCCGGCGATCGCGGTGCGGATGTTCGGCGGGGCGCCGGCGAGCGATCACTCGGTGCTGCTGATCATCGCGATTTTCTGGACGACGTTTGAGCTGTCGGCGACGGTGGTGAACGCGGTGTTTTCGGCGTTCGTGAACGACGTCGTGCCGCGGCCGTTTCTCGGGCGGTTTTATGGACTGTTCCGCTCGCTGAGTCTGATCGCGGGGATCATTTTCAACTACACGTTGTTCGGCAAGGCGTCGGAGCACTACACGGGGATTTTCATCGGGTCGGGCCTGTTGTACGGGATCGGGTTCACGATGATGTGCCTGGGGGTGAAGGAAGGGGAATACCCGCCGCCGCCGCCGTTGCCGGCGCCGGGCGAGCCGGGAAGCGGGAATGTCGTGCAGCGGTTCAAATCGGGCGCGATCACGTATCTGCGCGAGAGCTTCTCCAATCCGTATTACATCGCGGTGTTTCTGGCGATCGCGATTCCGAACATCGCGTTTCTGCCGATCAACACGTTCAACCTATATTTTTCGCTGAGCGTCGGGCTGGATAACGACCATTACGGCAAATACCTGGCGTACACGTATGTGATTTCATTGTTCCAGGCCTATCCGGTGGGGTGGCTGGTGGATCGGTATCACTCGTTGCGGGTTTGCATGGTGGCGGTGGCATTGCATGCGGTGGCGGCGCTGTGGGGCGGGCTGTTTGTGCATGGGCCGACGACGTTTGCGGTGGCGTTCATTGCGACAGGCGTGCTGTCCGGCACATTTTTCACGGCCAGCGCTTCACTGGGGCTGATGCTGCTGCCGCGGGCGCGGTTCGCGCAGTTTGCGTCGGCGAACGCGATCGTGCAGTCGTTCGGCATGATGCTGGCGGCGCCGTTGGCGGGGATCGTTCTGGATCACACCGGCCACAAGTACCGGCTGACCTACACCGGCGGGTTCATCCTGGACGTGTTGGGCATTGCGGTGATGTGGATCGTGTATGTGCAGTTCAAAAAGCTGGGCGGGACGAAGGGGTATGTCGCGCCGGAATGAGCCGACGCGCGGGGGATGAACGGTTGGAAAAAAACGCCTTGGCGCGGGGCAATGGACCGGACGGGCTAGCGCGGGTTGGGGATTTCGATCATGCCGCCGCGGCAGCGCTTGAGGTAGTGCATGGCGTGGATTTGGCCGGTCAATTCGAGCTCTTCGCGGTAGACGGGGTCGTGCCAGCCTTCGATGTCGATGCTGCCTTTGTAATCGTTCATGCGAAGGATGGAGACGACGTCGGTCCAGTTGGTGTCGCCGAAGCCGGGATGCCGGTGCCAGACGTAGGGGACGCCGCCGCGGATTCCCTTTTCGCGGATGACGTCCCAGGCGATTGACGCGTCTTTGCCGTGCACGGTGAAGATTTTGCGGGCGGCGGCGTATTTTCGGAGCTGGGGGATGGGGTCGATGAGGCTCACCATCTGGTGGCACGGCTCCCAGCAGATGCCGACGTTGTCGCTGGGGATTTCGTTCCACATCGCTTC
>JBQCCH010000540.1:0-2075 GCA_051962375.1 Tepidisphaeraceae bacterium | reverse complement strand
TGAATCTGGCGAGAATCGTCAATGATGAGCACGCGCTGCGACATGGTCTTTTTCCAATAGCGGGTCGTATCCGTGCACGGAACGGATCAACCCAATCAGCTTATCGACATTATCGGCCAGAGAATCGAGCCGTTTTTTGGCGAGCACGGATTCCACCTGCGCCGCCTCAGTGGAGAGCGCGGCAAAGCCATACCCCCCGCCGGAACCGCGGATCTGGTGCACCGTCCGCCGAAGGGCATCCAGATCATTGCGCTGCAACTCATCCAGCAGTTGATTCACCTGCCGGGGCAGCTCGGCGACGTAGTCTTTCAAAACGGTCCGGAAATTTTCGTCTGACTCCCAATTGCTGTGAAGTCGCGTGTTCGGCTGAGCCTTGCCGACCCATGCCGCCAGGCTTGTGAGCAAGGCGTCCCGCTGAATCGGCTTGATCAAGTGATCACAGCAACCCGCAGCCAGGCTCTGCTCACGCGCCTCAATCGTTCCGTGCGCGGTCAAGGCGAGAATCGGCACGGTAAATCCATCGGCCCGCAATAGTCGCGTGGCATCCAGCCCGTCCATTTCCGGCATCTGAATGTCCATCAGGACCAGATCGATGGTCTGTCCCATTTCCCGCGCGAGATGCATCTTGTTGACTGCCGCCCGCCCGTCTTCGGCAAGTTCGACGGTCGCCCCCGCCTGCTCCAGATAGTACCGGATCAGGAATTGGTTGTCGGGCCCGTCTTCCGCGAGCAGGATGCGCAATCCCTGCAAGCACAAATTCTTGACCGGCCGTGCGACGGGTTTTGGCGCCGGCGAAGCGACTTCTACCTTGCGGGCGCGATTCCCGATGCCAATCGTCACGCAGCACTGCGTTCCCACACCGGTTTCGCTGTGCAGGGTGATGTTGCCGCCCAGCATCTCCACCAGTCGCTTGGAAATCGCCAGGCCCAGCCCCGTTCCGCCATAGCGCCGGGTCGTGGAGACGTCCGCCTGGCTGAAGGGTTCAAACAGCCGATCGATCTGGGCCGCCGTCATACCAATGCCAGTGTCACTGATCAGGAATCGAAGTCGCGGCGCATCAGAAGCGCCTGCGCACATCGACACTTGCACGTCCACCTTCCCCGAATCCGTAAACTTGACCGCGTTCCCGATTACATTCAGCAAGACCTGGCACAGCCGGGTGGGGTCGGTGCGGATTTGCCGGGGAACGTCTGCCGCCACGTTGACGCTCAGCCCGATGTTCTTGCTGCTTGCCCTTGCACTGACCATGGATTCGACATCGGCCACGATCTGCACTGGGTCGCACTCGATCATTTCGAAGGTCATCTTCCCGGCCTCGATCTTTGAAAGATCGAGGATGTCGTTCATGAGCGACAACAGGTGCTGGCCGTTGCGAATGATGGTTTCGACGTATCGATTCCGGGCGTCATCACTGATGCCCGGTTGGAGCAGAAGATCCGCAAAACCCAGGATGCCGGTCATCGGGGTGCGAATCTCATGACTCATGTGGGTCAGGAATGTGCTCTTGGCCCGACTGGCTTCTTCCGCCGCCCGCTTGGCGAGCTCGGCTTCGATCGTCTTGTCCGCTAGCTCAAGCGAGCGCCGCTCGAGTTCCTCTTTGGTGACCAGCAACCGGCGGGCGTAGGCTTGCAGTTCGTCCTCACTGCGTCTTCGCTGGGTAATGTCCTGTATTTGCCCGATGCCGTAGAGCGCTTTCCCGGCTCCGTCTGAAACGACGCCGACATTCAGCGACACCCAGACGATATGACCATCTTTGCGGATGTAGCGCTTCTCCATCGAGTAATGGCGACGCTCACCGCGAATCAGGGCGTCCCATAGGGCAACGTCGGTGCCGATGTCATCGGGATGAGTGATGTCCTGGAAGCGGAGCATCTGCATCTCTTCAATCGAATAGCCGGTGATTTCGCAAAGCTGTGGATTCACCCGCAGGAAGCGGCCATCAAGGCTGACCATGGTCATGCCCGTTGCGCTTTCCTCAAACGCATTACGGAATAGCTCACGGCTTTCGCGCAGCGCCTTTTCCGCAGCGCGACGCTCGGTCACATCCTGCGACAGGCCGACGATCCGCACGGGGT
>JBQCCH010000539.1:0-2616 GCA_051962375.1 Tepidisphaeraceae bacterium | reverse complement strand
TTTCAGTTGCGGAATGATGTCGTCGTGCCGGGCGTTGTGTCGTATTCAGGTCGCAGATACGGAGTGTCATGTTTCGAAAGCCTTTTAAGTGGTCGTGCTGTGTGATCTCGGCGGCCGTGTTGTTGTGGGGGCCTGTTTCGGTGCGGGCGGCGAATTACGACGTCTATGTGCTGGCCGGCCAGTCGAACATGGACGGGCGCGGCAGAGTCTCCGAACTCGTGGGCCCGCTCGCAAAATATGCCGTGCCGAGAGAAGACATCCTGCTCACCTACGGGAATAGCACGCTGCGCCAAAAGGTGGCGATCACCAGTTGCGGGTGGGTGGCGCTTCGCCCGGGGTACAGTGTCTCCCCGGGCGCCAAGCCGTCGCTCTCTCCCCATGCAACCTTTCAGGCGACACCGGGTTCGCCGGCAACCCATCCGACTGCTGCGGCGGTTGCCGCTTCATACGTCCCGTCGAAGGTATTCGGTCCAGAGATCGGATTCGGATTTGCGATGGCCGACGCTCGGAAACCGAACTCGCCCCGTCTGGCCCTGATCAAATTCGCGGTCGGCAATACCAATCTTCGTGAAGCCTGGAACCCGGATACGCGCGGCCAGCTGTATGACCAGATGATCGCTTTCATTCACCAGTCCCTGGCGACGCTCACTGCGAACGGGGACACGTACACGTTCCGTGGGTTCCTTTGGCACCAGGGAGAGGCCGACACGCAAGTGCCCGTCGACCGGTATGAGCAGCTGCTGACCAACCTGATCAAAAGCGTCCGCCGTGATTTGAACTCGCCCGATCTGCCCGTGGTGCTGGGCGAGCCGTTCGACAACGGAAAAAGCTTGAACATTCGAGCCGCGCAACGAGCGACCGCTGCCAAGGTTCCAAATGTGTACTGGGTATCATCGGCTGGCCTAAAGGCGCTTGACCGTGGTACGCACTTCAGCACCGCAAGCCAAATCGAACTTGGACAGCGCTTTGCCGAAGCAATCCTGAACAAAGCTGATGCCGGCCCGATCCCGACCACCGCTCCGGCCGTAACAAACCCGCCGACAACCGAGCCAGTTCAAGATGAACATTGAGAAGGCGGGCCTTTCTTGAGGCGGTTGGAGCGCTCGTTGTCGTCGCAGGGCCCCAATCCTGTTGAGTTTCCGTCCCGTTGGCTCCACTAAGCCCGCTTTAATCGGCGGGTTTTGTTACGCGCGGACTTCTTGGCGCGGGGCGGGTCTTGGCGTATGCCATCGGGTCATGTCCGACGTCAAGCCGAAGCGTGCGAAGCGGGGTCGACCGAAAGACGAAGGCCTGGCCGCCCGTCGGCGGGGGGCCATTGTCGGTCATGCCATCGACGAATTCGCACGGCACGGTTACGCGGGCGCCGATCTCGACGCGATCGCCGAGAACGCCGGCTGCTCGAAGGGGACGCTCTACAACTATTTCGCCAGCAAGGGCGATCTCTTTGCCGCCTCGGTCGATCAGGTGATGTTCAGCATGGTCGAGGCGGCCGGCGTGGATGACGCGGGCGATCCGCTGGATCAACTGGAGCATCTGGTCCGCGGCTTTCTGCGGCACTTTGCGCGATATCCGCAATACGTGGAGCTGCTGGTGCAGGAGCGATCCGACTTCAAGGACCGGGCCGAGCCGAGCTATTACCGCTACCGGACGGCCAGCCGCAACCGCTGGCAAAAGCGCTTCCGACAATTGATCGCCGAGGGGCGCATGCGCCCGATGCCGGTCGATCGGGCGATCAACATCCTGGGCGATCTGCTGTACGGCACGATTTTCATGAACCACTTCCGCGGCCGAAAAATCGACCCGGATCGACAGTCGGAAGAGGTGCTGGATGTGCTCATGCATGGGCTGCTCAGTGAGGCGGAACAGCACCGCCGAATCGCCCGCGACGCAGGCCGTTGACGGCACGGGGGAAGCGGCCTACATTATTTGACTCGTGAGTCAGATAATTGCGAAAGCCTGCCGCTCCGTTCTGTTGCTGTGTCTGCCGATGACGCTTTGCGCCTCGGGCGGTTGCACGGTGGGGCCGGATTATCGCGCACCGTCGACGCAGGTGGAATCGAACTACGGCACTGCCGAGCCCGCCGCCACGCAAGCGGCCGCCGGGTCGGTCACGCTCGTGAGCGAATCGCCGATGGTGCAGGCCGGCTGGTGGGAAACGCTGCACGATCCGGTGCTGAATGGGCTGATGAGTCGGGTGGCCGATGCGAATTTGGACGTGAAAGTGGCGAGCCTTCGCGTTCGCGAATCGCGGGCTGAGCTTGCGTACGCGGGCGGCGGTGAGCTGCCGCAGGTGAATGCCGACGCCGGCTACGCGCATGATCGATTGAGCAAGACGGCCGCGCCGTACAACGCGTTCAATGTGCCGGGGTTTCCGTGGGAATACAACCAATATCAGGCCGGTTTTGACGCATCGTGGGAGTTGGATGTGTTCGGCGGCGTGCGGCGGGGCGTGGAGGCGGCGCGCGCCGACCTCGCGGCAAATGCCGCCGACCGCCAGAGCGTGCTCCTGAGCGCGATGGCCGAACTGGCGCGCAATTACGTCGATCTGCGGGGTTATCAGCGGCGCTACGCGATCGCAGAGGGCAATCTCAAGAGCCAGCAGGAGACGCTCGAAGT
>JBQCCH010000538.1:0-7230 GCA_051962375.1 Tepidisphaeraceae bacterium | reverse complement strand
GAGGGAGAGCTGGCGCAGGTTCGACAGGCAGACCACGGTTTTCGCCGCCTGCCGCGCCGAATTCAGGGCCGGCAGCAGGATGCTGATGAGCAGGGCGATGATGCCGATAACCACGAGCAACTCGACGAGCGTAAACGCTCGCGCGAGACGGTTGCGACGGCTCGCAGATTGGGGGCGGTGCAGTTTCATAAAAGACTCCTCGGACGGTTGACCGCCGGTTAAGGCGATCGGACGACTTCAGTTGTGTTCAGACTCCGCTATGTTCGAAAGATGAGCGACGGTTGTATTATTTAGTGTCGCTTAATAATATTTTCTGATTGTGGTCATATGGACGCCATTCCGTCAAGACCTAGGTTCAGATTTTGCCGATCTCCAATCCTTCATTCATGGCCCGACCCGATTCGCCGACGAGCCTTTTAGCGGGCCCGGCGTCGACGCCCGACCAGGCAGAGGGTGCCAAACAACAAACCGGCCGATGCCGGTTCCGGAACGCCCGCCGCCTGGGCATGGCTCAGCGCGTCGGCCGACGTCAGGACCGTGGAATACAAAGCCGCCTCGTCGAGCGTGACCGGAGCGAAGGAGCCGCCGTTGTTGGTGCGATAGTCGTTCGCGGCAAACGCGGGGTAATAGTCGAAGTTGGTGACCGTGCCGGACATTCCGGTGGCGGTTGCCGTGTAGGCGACGGTGCCGTCGATGTAGGCCGTGTACCGCGCCGAGTTGGCGACGCCGGGGGTGCCGTTGTCGTAGGTGAGCAGCAGGTCATGGAAATTGCCGTCGTACAAGGTCGGGGCACTGAAGGCGAACTGGTTCAGGTAGCCGCTGGTGTTCTGGGTTGTCCGGATATAGAAGCGCAGGCTGTTGGGCGTGGTGCTGCCGCCGGCGCTGGAATTGAAGACGATGTAGGCGGCCTGGACTTGCTGGCTGCCCGTTCCGTTCGCGGTGCCGAACAGCACCGGCTGGCCGCTCGTGATGCCGGCGTTGGCCTTGAAGAGGAACTCGTAGGACGAGTTCAGGATGCTGTTCCCAAAGGCTTTATCGGTGGATTGGACGAATTGATTCGACCCGTTGAAGGTGACGGCATTGTCAGAATCTGTGCCATAGCCGGCGACGGTCGTGGGGTTGCTGGCGCCGACGTAATTGCCGACATAGCCGTTGCCGGAACTGTCCGCCGCGGTGGTGGCGGGCGACGTGGACGTGCCCGCGGTGATGTTCGACTCATTGAAGCGGTAATACACCGACGGCGAATTGGCCATGACGGCAGTCTGATAGGCGGCGGGGGCGGCCCAGGTGACGGACGCGCTGGCGACCACGGACAACACGGCAACGGCTTTCATTGGGACGTTCTTCATCAAATCCTCCTGCGTGGGCGATGGCCCGACGCGTTTCCGCTCATGGGGTGCCTGGTCCGGCAAATCTCGTCCAGTCGTCACGACGTGAACTACGGGGTGAACTTCCTCGACGGCCAGATTTGCAATTACTCCAAGAGTAAACGGTCGAAGGAGGGAAAACCTTACAGGGAAAAAATTCGAAATTTCGCGCGCGGTGCGGAGCGGTCGGTTTCCGGGGCCGGATCGTGGCGCGAAAAGGGGACAAAAAATTCTTCTGTAAGGAATGAACTGCCCGGGCCGTTAACTAGAGCGGTGATGCGGGGTGGATCGCGGGAGCAGGCGGCGGAGCGATGAGCGAGCTGGATCGTGTGAATACATTCATCCGGCTGTTCACCGCCAACGAGCCACGGCTGCGCGGGTTTGCCATGTCGTTGATTCCCAACCGCGCCGACGCGGAAGATGTCCTGCAGCAGGCGAACCTGGTGCTGTGGCAGAAATTCGAGCAGTTTCAGGTGGGGACGAATTTTTTTGCCTGGGCATCGCGCATTCTTTATCTGGAGAGTCGAGACTTCCGCAAACGCCAACTCCGATCGCGAATCCGCTTCGGCGATGAGTTCCTGGAGCAGATCGCCGACGAAGCGGCAACGATGGCGGATGAATTGTCGGACAGGGAGCGTGCGCTGGGCGACTGCATCGATCGATTGCGGTCGGACGAGCGGGAACTGCTCCGCATGCGGTATCAAAGCGACAGCGACCCTGCCGGCATTGCCGATACGCTGGGACGGTCGGTCGAAGCGATTTACACGGCCTTGAGCCGCATTCGGCGAAAACTGTTCAACTGCGTCGATCGCAAAGTCCGGCTGGCACCGTAACGAGGCACCTTCATCAACGCCGACAATACGCCCAATCCCGCAGCAGGCGATGATCCTGGAAATGCCCCCTTGGCCGAGGCGTGGGAGCTGATCGAGCGTTTGCTGGAGGACCGCATGACGCCCGCCGAGGCCTCGCGGTTCGAGGCGCTGGCGCGCAGCAATCGCGAGGTGTGCCGACTGTATCTGCGGACCATGAACATGGTCAGCAATCTGCCGCACTACGTGGCGGCGCACGAATGGATCTTGGGGGATGAGGTCGATGAAGCGCCGGCGGCGGCGAAACCGTCGATGGCGGAGGCGATGGTGCTGCCGGCGGTGCGTGAGCAGGATTTGACGGACGAAGAGCCGCCGCCGATGCGCTTGCCGGAGCCGCCGCCGGTGGTGCGAGCGGCGCCCCCGTCGACGCGCTGGCGGCACGTCGCGACTGTCGCGGCCGCGGTGGCGATCGCGGGTATGGTGGGGTGGGGCGTGTTCCACAAACGAGCGGAGAAACCGCTGGTCGCCCGTCTGCCGGCGACGAATCCAGCGCCGGTGGCGCTCGCCCCGGTGCGTATCGTTGCGACGGCCGGCGCTGCGTGGGGGAAGGGGGAAGCGATTCTTCCGGGATCGATCCTGGAACCCGGGCGACGGGTGGCATTGGAGGCCGGCGCGGTGGACGTTCGGTTCGGAACCGGATCACAGATGCTGGTCGAAGGGCCGGCCGCGTTTCATGTGATTGATGACAATCATGCCGCCCTGGATTACGGGAAGCTGGTCGCTCACGTGCCACCGGCGGGGCACGGGTTTGGCGTGACGTTCGGCGGCCAGATGATCACCGACCTGGGCACGGAGTTTGGGCTGTCCGCCGATCCGAAAAAAGGGGCGACGGTGGCGGTATTCGAAGGGCAGGTCGTTCTGGACCGGGCCCAGGGTGCCGCGGCGTTGCCGAGCACGGAGCCGACGTCAGGGCGGGTGGAATCGATTCATTTAACGCAGGGCCAGGCGGTGGCGGCGGGCAGTCGACAGGACGACTGGAAACCGGTGGCGGCGACGAGCGTTCGCTTCGCGCGGACGCTCGCCGACGTGCGGATGCCGATCCCGGCATTGCCGAATTCGGGGGTCGGGCTCACCGATGGCCAGGCCGATGCGCACTGGCAGGTGTATGCCGAATCCGCCGGGGAGTCCGCCGCCAAGCCGGCCGCCATGACCACAACAGGCCCGCTTTCGCCGACGTTTTGGGTGGCCAACGACCCGAGCCATTCTCAATGGCTGTCGACGGCCGGGAACCTGCCGGGCGTGTTTCCCGGGGTTTACGTCTTCCGCACCACGATCGACCTGAGCGGCTTCGACCCGCGGACGGCCCTCGTCAACGCGGATGTGATGGTGGATGACGCGGTGACCGAGATCCGCCTGAACGGTACGCGCACGGGCCTGTCCGTTCCGATGTCGGATGACCGGAGCAATTGGCGACAGTTTCACCGTGTGACATTTCGGGGCGGGTTTATTGCGGGCCGGAACACCATCGATTTTGTCGTTTACAACGGCACCGCGCCGCCGGGGCGGACGACTTCGAAAATGGGGCTGCGGGTTCATTGGCAGGGGGATGCGTGCCCGTTGCCGATGCAGGAGTAGGTCTGCTGGTGTGCACCGGCTGGGAAGAGTGGAAACATGATGAATCGGAAATCGTCGCTGATTGGGATGGCACTGCTGGCCACGTTGGGTTGCGGGCTGTGCCGCGCGCAGGACAAGGACTGGATGCTCGGGCCGTTCTCGCGGCCGGCGAACGCGCAGCCGGTGATCCGACCTGATCCGCAGGCGAGCTTCATGTGTCCGATCCGCAAAACCTCGGTGCATTGGGAAGCGACGCACACCTTCAATCCCGCCGCCGTGGTGAAGGATGGGAAGGTTTATGTGCTGTACCGCGCGGAAGACGACAGCGGCAGCCACATCGGCGGGTACACCTCGCGATTGGGCCTGGCATCGAGCGAGGACGGCATTCATTTCACCCGCCTGCCGGCGCCGGTGCTGTTTCCGGCCGATGACGCGCAGCAGACGAATGAATGGGAGGGAGGATGTGAAGATCCTCGCTGCGTCGAAACCGAGGATGGGACGTACGTCCTGTTTTACACGCAATATCACCGACTGGCGGGCGAGCCGCGCCGCGTGAATCTGGGCATGGCCACTTCGCGGGACCTGATCCACTGGACCAAGAAAGGCCCGGTCGGCGGTGTGGATGAGAAGGGCAAGTCGGTGGTGCCGCGAAAATCGGCGTCGCTGGTTTGTGCGGTGCGGGACGGCAAACTCATCGCCACGCGGATCAATGGCTTGTATTGGCTTTATTACGGGGAGGGGACGATCCATTTGTTGACGTCGCCCGACCTGCAGACGTGGACGCCGGTGAAAGACTTCAGCATGCCGCCGCGCCCGGGGCACTTTGACAGCGCGCTGGCCGAGTGCGGGCCGCCAGCGCTGCTGACGGACCGGGGCATCGTGCTGCTGTACAACGGCAAAAACGCGGGCGGCGGGAAAGGGGATCCGAAGCTCAAAGCCGGCGTCTACGCCGATGGCGAAGCCCTTTTTGACGCCAAAGACCCCACCCGGCTGCTCGAGCGGCCCGAAACACCGTTCTTTCAGCCGGCCCTGTCGTGGGAAGCGACCGGGCAGTATGCGGCAGGGACGACATTTATCGAAGGCCTCGTCCTCTTTCACGAAAAATGGTTCCTTTATTATGGCTGCGCCGACTCGTTCGTGGGCGTCGCCATGGCGGACGTGAAGCCGGGCGAACTCGCGCAGGGCGGGCCGGTGACTTCGCCGCAACGTGAGGCGGCCCCGGCGCCGGCACACTGATCGGGACGATTGAGCCATCGCGTGGTCGTCCGGGACGTGCTGGAAAGCCCGCTGGCGTCGACGAATCGGAATTTGGTATCATTTCAATCCTGTGCATGCCGTCCGTAAACGAAAATCGGGAACGAGTCTGCTGCGGCAGTTGAACGAGCGCGCCATCTTTGAGGTGTTGCTGCGCGACGGCGTCGCCTCTCGCAGTGAATTGATGCGGGGGCTCGGCGTGACAGCGCCCACGATCCACAAGGCGGTGGCAAGCCTGCTGGCCGCCGGACTGGTTGAGGAAGTCGGCGTAGACGTCACAAATCGCGCGGGCCGGCCCAGCATGGTCTACCGGGTGGCGACCACCGAGGTGCAGGTGGTGGGGGTTGCCTTGGATGTGCGGCAGACGTCGGTCGTGACCGCGGGCTTGGATGGGCAGCTTCATCCGGATTCCCTGATCCAATTTAAAACGCCCGCCACCTACAAGGAATTGGTTCAGATGCTCGCCACCTGCATCGGCGAGCGCACGGGCTCGGGTGTGAAAACGCTCGGCATCGGCATCAGTGTGCCGGGCGAGGTGGACGTCGATGCGCAACGCGTCCTGCTGTCGCCCAACCTGCACATCACCGACGGCAAATCATTGTCGGCCGATCTGCATGAGCGGACGGGATTCCGGGCGGTGATGTATCCGGAAACGATCGGCACGTGCCTGGCGGAATGGTCGCACGGGGCGGCGCGCGGGTTCAGTGACTTCGTCATGATCGGCGTTTATGAAGGGTATGGCGCGTCGATCGTCAGCGACGGCCGGCTGCTGCGGAGCCGAAACGGGATCGGCAGCGAAATGGGGCACGTCACGGTCGATATTCACGGCGAGAGATGCGGCTGCGGCAATCGGGGCTGCATTGAAACGGTTGCCACCGATCAGGCGTTCGCGCGGCGGGTGTCGAACCGGGTGGACAAGCGGTTGTCGGTTGAAAAAATCGTCTCCCTGGTGCAAGCCGGGATGTTGGATGTGCGGGCCGAGCTGGATGAGACGCTCAGCTATCTTGCCATCGGGGCCGGGGCGGCGATCAACATCTTCAATCCGCAGGCGGTGCTGCTTTGTTCGCGGATGTTCGATGTCGACGCGCACGCGTTTGATCGATTATTGCCGATGATCCACAGCCGGACGCTGAAGCCGCTGCGCGAGAAATGCCGGATCATTCGCGCCGAGGGTGACACGCGTCGCGGCGCGATCGCCAGCATTGTGCGGCACATCACCGGCAACATTTGTCCCCCACTTTGAGGGATGGCGATTGCACGCCAACCCCATGAAATCGGCCAAAAAAGAATTGTCAGGGTTAATTTTTATGCTACATTTAAAAATTAATGACCACCTTCGCCCCCGCACTTCGTAAACCCGTCCGGTCGCACGGGGATGGCCATCCCCGCCCGCAGATGATTCGCCCGCAGTGGCGATCGCTGGATGGGTTGTGGAAATTTTCCATTCCGGATCGGGCCGATTTCCGCGAGGCGGACATCCGCGTTCCGTTCGCACCGGAGACGCCGGCCAGTGGATTAGAGGTGAAGGGGTATTTCGCTCGCTGCACCTATCGGCGAACTTTTGACAAGCCGACGATGTTAGATCACGAACGATGCATCCTTCATTTTGAGGCGGCCGATTTCCAGACGCGCGTTTGCGTCAACGGCGAATTCGTCGGCGCTCACGAGGGGGGCTACGGTCGATTCTCATTCGACATCACCGACGCGCTTCGCGACGGTGTCGAGCAGACCCTGGAGGTGTATTGCCACGACGATCCGCACGATCTGGCGAAGCCGCGGGGCAAGCAGGATTGGCTGCCGGAAGCGCACGCGATCTGGTACCCGCGGACGACGGGCATCTGGCAAAGCGTGTGGCTGGAGATCGTGCCGGCCACGCATCTGACGGCATTGCGGTGGGTCGCGAGCGTGGACGAATGGTCGATCACGCTGACGGCCCGGCTGAACCAGCCCGCGGCGGGCACACGATTGCGCGTGCGACTTTCGGCCGCCGGGCGTGAATTGGCGGACGACACGTTTTCGTTCACCGGTGACGAGCTGGCTCGAACGTTCCGCCTGCCGGATGGCGGTATCGATTCGGTTCGCGATGAATTTCTCTGGGCCCCCGCAAGGCCGAAGCTGATTGATGCGACGCTCACGCTGCTCGATGAGGAGGGCGACGCGCTGGATCAGGTCACCAGCTACACGGC
>JBQCCH010000537.1:0-2838 GCA_051962375.1 Tepidisphaeraceae bacterium | reverse complement strand
CGGATCCATTCCCTCCGCCGACCGCAACCACACGGGATGGTGGGTGTTCTGGGAAGTGCAACGGTGGGTCGCGACCGGGGCAGATGCTAAATCGCAAAAGCGTTTTCCCGTTTGGGAGAACACACGCCTGGTTCGTGCCCGCAGTCGTGAGAAGGCGTACAACAAGGCGATCAAACTTGCGAACGAAGGCATGCCGTCCCAAACTGAAGGCGGGGAGTGGCAGTTTGTAGGCCTGTCTTCGCTGTTGCCCGTGTACGAAGAACTGGACGATGGGTCCGAACTCCTGTGGACGAACCACGGTTCGATCGGGCTAGTGAAGTTGAAGCGGCTGGACAAAGCTAAAGATAAGTTGCCGGCCTTCGACGACCGCGACGGGGCATAACCACCCGCTGCCGCGGACCGGCCCCGGCCACTGAACGGCGTTTAATGCCTGCCAACGAAACATGCTCGCAGTTTATCCAGCGGGTCGAGATGTTCGTTACCGGCCAGGATCGGTCACGCCAGCATGTGCGAGCCATGGAGACAGAGTTTGCGAAGCACTTTGATGACGACAACCGCTTCGCTGACCTTCAGTACGAATTGGCGATGTATGGTGCGGATGAGCATGCCGGCAGCATTTCGCTGGTCAAAGAGTGCGAGCGGGCGTTAGAACTCTTGCAGGCCGACAGGCGGCAGGCATAACCAGCCGCTGCTGTGGACGGGCCCCGGGCGTCAAGGCGGTTCAGGCCCGTGTGCGATGCTGGCCCGGCCCGGCCACTGAACGGTTTCGCGTTATGCCCCTGACCTTCACCGCAACGCAGTCCGGAACCGATGACGGCATGAGCGGTGCCGCAACCGCGATGGACGCCGATCCGGCTCATTACGTCCTGTACGGCAAAGATGAGAACGGCGTCTACTTTGAGTGTGATGACCAAAGTTCCGGCGGTTACGGTCGCGTCACGGGCGTAGTGTTGTCCGACAGCGTTGTGCGTTTTGATATGAGCGACGGTGATTTCGTCTCCGTGTTGAAACAGATGGACGAGCCGAGTTGGGCTCAGTTTCTGGCCACCGTTCGTGCAACATTCGGCGAGGCCGTTTCGCACGGGGCATAAGCAGCCGCCGCAGTGGACCGGCCCCGGCGCCGGCGTCGTTCGGGTCATGCGGCCGTGGTACCGATTCCGGTGCACCCGCAGGCATTGGCGATCGAGGCGGAAATCCTCTCCCGCGATCGCCGGACGACGGGTGGTAAGGTTTGCGTTCACACACTCAACGAGTTGAGTCGTTCACGGGGAACGATCGCGTTGGGCAACGCACCGGCATGCTCACGAAGGAAGTCTTTGCATCGTGCTCGCCGCTCGGCCATGCCGGGGGTGGGGCGCTACGCGATTGATCTTTGCAGTGCCGCAGTTCGTTGAATCGGTGTCATCTCCGAAATCCGCGGTTGAGCCCCCTTCTTCGTGCCCTCCGCGTCCCTGGGCCCCCCGCCCGGTTTTGGGATTCTGCCCCGCACGCGGGTCGCGTATAATCGATCGATTGTGACAGGACTGCCGGGACAAAGAATCTCTGGCATGGGCGTTGTGACGCTCGCGCGAACTTTGTTGGGCGTTGGAGGGTAGAAGCATCATGGCCAAAGCCGGCGACCGCATTTCGGAGTATGTCCTGGAAGAACCGCTCGGCAGCGGCGCGTTCGGCGAGGTGTGGCGTGGACGGCATCACGTGTGGCACGCGCAGCAGGTGGCCGTCAAGCTGCCGCACGATAGCGAATACATCCGCCAATTGCAGCGCGAGGGGCTGGCCGTTCAGGGGTTGGAACATCCGAACATCGTGCGGGCGATCGGGTTCGATCCGTATGCCGATCCGCCCTATCTGATCAGCGAGCTGGTGCCCGGCGAGTCGCTGCGGGCGCAGTTGAAGCGCGGCCCCCTGCCGGTGGATCGGACGATCAAGGTGATTCGCGAGGTGCTCGCCGGCCTGGCGTTCGCGCACGGGCGGGGCATCGTCCATCGCGACATTAAGCCGGAAAACATTCTCCTTGATCGGGTGACCGAGACCGACTTCGGCCCCGCAAAGCTGGCGGATTTCGGCTTCGGCCAGCAGGTGCAGGCCGGGACGTCGATCGTCTATTCAATGAGCATCGACGGCCCCGCCGCCCAGCGCGTCGCTGGCACGTTGGATTACATGGCCCCCGAACAGCGGGCCGGCGCTTTGGTCGATGGCCGGGCCGATCTGTATGCGGTGGGCGTCGTGCTGTTTGAATTGCTCACCGGCGAAAAACCGGCCGGCACGGAAGTGCCCGGCGACTTGAACCCCGCCGTTCCCGCGTATTTGAATGACGTCTTTCGTCGCGCGTACACGCGGCTGGAGCGCCGCTTCCCGACGGCCGACGCGTTCGCGGCCGCCCTGGCGCCGGCCCTACCGCCGCGGCGCGGTCCGCCCGCATTGCCGCCGACGCGCCGAGCCTGCCCGCGGTGTCATCGCCAGGTGTCCAGCGATGACCAATTCTGCATGTACTGCGGCGTCCAACTGATTCCAATTATTCGCAGATGTTCTCATTGCGGTTCTTACCCAGGACCCCATGATGAACACTGCATGCGGTGCGGAAAACCGCTGGCCGGCCTGAAGCCGGTGCGGGCGTAGTGGTCAAAGGTGAGCTGACGGAGCGAACGAAAACGACACGATTGGAACTAACGACACGATGGATTTAACGACACGATGGAACTGATCCTGGTCATCCTCGCGGTGGTGGCGGCGATTCTGCTGGCGGCGGCGTTGTTTGTCGGGTGGTTGGTCGTTCGCATCGGCCGTGCGTTCGGCCGATTGGTCATCCCCGCGCGCCGGCCGGCGCCGTTGAGCAGCCCG
>JBQCCH010000536.1:0-3392 GCA_051962375.1 Tepidisphaeraceae bacterium | reverse complement strand
GAAAAACAAATCGGGCAGCGCCCGCCGCAGCGATTGCACCACCGGCACGCCGAGCGACAGGTTCGGCACCAGATGCCCGTCCATGATGTCGATGTGAATCACCGGCGTTTTGACCAGCGTCGCCGCGTGACGGACATCGTCCGCCAGTCGAGCGAAATCGGCCGCGAGGATCGACGGCAAAATGTGCGGAGCCGGATCAAGAAAAACGTCGGTCGACATGGTTCAGAAGTTAAGGCAGAAGTTCACTCGACGCCAGACGCAATGAAACGACAGACATTTACGGTTTCTAAAAATGTCTCTCGATCCTTTAGAAATCCCGAAAAATCCCGCTACCGCAACTCGACCATCATCGAGTAAGCCGCGACGGCTTGAGAAGCGCCGGCGAATGCCCCCGATGGATCGTTCGGATCGGCATATCCCCGGCCGACCACGAGGGCAGAACCTGCGTACCCCCCTCCATTCTGGCCGCAATCGTAACCGGGCGCCAGGGACCAGACATGCGCCTTGGCATCCAGCAATTCGCCGAGTTTGAAAATCCGGCCCGCGTCTTCGGCGCCCGCGGGGACCAGGATCGCGCCCGACGCCAGGACATCCATCCGTGGTGAGGAATCGAAAGCCACGGTATCGACGTCGTATTGACCTGCCGACGGTGATGACGAACGCGGGGTGATGGTAACGTTCATGGATCGCGGCGCGAGCGTGGGCGGATTCACGCCGAGCGGGTCGGGCCTCTTCGGATCGACATCCGCGGCGGTGTACTCCGTTCCGCTGACGCAACGAACGACAACGACGATCACCTGGGCCAGGGCATCGTTATTCGGATCGAGGCGATACATCGGAATCCAGGCATAGCGGCGATCCGACGAGGAAAGCAATTCCTTTTGCAGCGCAGTCTTGAGAAGCGACACCGAGTCGAAACTGACGTAGCCGGTATTCCCCAGCGCCGAGGCGTTCTGCTTGGTCATCACGTGCGAAAGCGTGGCATACGCCCCCGCCGCGACGCGGGCAGCGATCGACTCGTCGAAAGTGTTTTGCACTTGCGCCGAGCCGACCGATAGCGCCGCCGCCACGCCGATCATGCCGATGCCCAGCACGACGACCGCGAACATCAGTTCGATGAACGTGAAACCATGTCTTGAGACGCCACGCATGGTGAAGAACCTATAGGACTGAGAGTCCTTGATGCAATCCTTGTGGGGCGGCACAGGCTAATATTCCAACCTGTGCTACCCAACAAGGCGGCACGCGGCGTTGTGTCAGGGACTTTAAGACCCCAAAACAATACACGGCGACACCGTCGCCAGCACCGCGTTCGGGGAGAAGGTGCCGTCGATGCCGTTGTTCTGGTTGCTCAACGGCGCCGTCTCGAGGCTGAGATTGAACAACTCGTTCAGCACGATGGCGACCACCGCCGTGTGACGGGCCTCGGTGCCCTGAATCGCGCCAGCGGTCTGGAGATACGTCCTAGTGGTCAAATACGGGATCGCGCCCAGATATGCGCCGACGCCGAGCCGCTCGGCCTCGTAAATCTGGGTGATGACCTCGCGACGGTTCATTTTCTCGAACCCGAAGTTGAACTTCGCCGTGCTGAACGGTGTATTTTTCAACAGGGAGGCATTCCCGAGTGCGCTGTCGAGAAAATTGCGATGCTGAATTTCGACGTTGGCGAACTCGCGAACGTATTGCACGTCGATCTGGCTCCTGTCCAGACCTAGGCCCGGCAGCTTGATGCCCAGCGCGTTGGTTCCGCCATCCGTCAGGCGCATGTAGGCCTGAATGTACAGATCGGTTTCGAGGGCCTCGAGCGCCAGGGCGTAATTGAGGACTTTGACATCTCCCGTTCCCGGGATTTGGCTGAAACTAAGTTTACCCATGACAATCATCCTTCGGCCTAGTCTAGACCGGGTGAAGTAGGAACGAGGATTATTTAAAATAGGCCGTGACGGTGTTGATGACGGTGGCGGGCGCGAGCGCGTATTGGAACGTGTTCTCGCTCGGCTGCTTCGGGGTGATTGCCAGATCGCCGGGCATTTTTCGCGGACCCGGATCAAGACCCAGGATGTAGGAGATTGCCGCGGAATGGCGGCACTCGGTGGAGTAGATTCCTCCAGCCGCCACGCCTAGGTTTAGGTCCGTCAGATAAGGCAAAGCGCCCAAATAAGCGCGCGTGCCTTCTTCTTCAAGCGGAAGGATATTGGAGAGGATGGCCTTGAGCGTCGTGCCAGGGCCGCTGGGGAAGGCGTAGCCATTGGGGTTGGGGGTTGTGGGTGTGAAGCCGCTGGCCTGGATTGCGGTTCGCAGGAAATCACGATGGGCCGCTTCGACGAAGGCGAATTCCCGAAGGTACAAGTAGCCCGCCGCGGCGTCCCCCTTGGAAAGCCCGCCGGTGTCGACGGCCAGTTTGTAATTCCTGGAACTCGACGCCAGACCCGTCGATAGATCCAGGCCCGACGCGGCATTAAGCGCCTGGCGATAGAGGTCGGCCTCCAGGATTTCGAGCGTGAGCGCGTAATTGAGGACGATGGCGTTGATCGTTCCGCCGGGGATGCCGGGGAAATCCGCCTGGGCGTCCTTGAACTTAAAGTGCGAGGATGTCGGCGCGACGGAAGGCGTGAGACCGTTGGAGGGGCCGATGGTATTCGGCTTCGCCGGCGTGGTCGGTTGGGTCCGCGTCATCCCAAAGAGGTTGCTGGCGGCCAATCCCAGCCCCGCCGCGCTCATCGTCGCCAAAAATTTCCGGCGACTGGAATCGCACGCCTTCAAAGCGTCGAAATCTGACATAGTAACTCCCTGAGCAAAGAAATGTCCCACGGCTGGCGGGATTTGTTCCACGCTCTCGGTGGGGATTTGCTGGTGTTACGTCGCTTATGTTTAACCGGATGCGTGAGGCCCCCGCATAAATAAGTTTTAATGTGCCAATCGGAAGGGCGTCGATCGTGGCGTGGGTATCCTGCCCACACCACGACATCGCGTTAACAGAACTCGGAAACAGGACGCGTTTCGAGACAAGTCCGCTACGATTGCGACGTGAAGACCGCCGTGATCAATTCTCCCGCGTTGCTGACTTTGGAAGGCTGGTTTCAGGCCAACGGTTGGCAGGAATTTGAATTTCAACGCGCCACGTGGGACGCCTATCTCGCCGGCAAAAGCGGGCTGGTTCACGCCCCCACCGGCAGCGGCAAAACGCTGGCCGTCTTCGGCGGCCCGGTGCTTGAGCGCCTGCGCGAGCCCCGCGCGATGGCCGGCCTGAAGCTCAAGCGCAATGAGACCGAGCCCTTCCGCCTCATCTGGATCACGCCGATGCGCGCGCTCGCGTCCGACACCACGCACGCGCTGCAGAATGTCGTCAAAGCGCTCGGGCTGAATTGGTCGGTCGAACTGCGCACCAGCGA
>JBQCCH010000535.1:0-9265 GCA_051962375.1 Tepidisphaeraceae bacterium | reverse complement strand
CGGCCCCCTTCTTGGTGCGCCCGGTGTACCGCTCGATGCGCACGCTCGAACCGGCCAGCATCCGGCTCAACGTCAGATAGTGCTGCTCGGCCAGCACCTCGGTCGGCGCCAGCAGCGCCGCCTGCAGCTTGTTCGCGACGGCGGTCAGCATCGCGTGAAGGGCCACCACCGTTTTGCCGCTGCCGACATCCCCCTGCAGCAGCCGATTCATCGGCCGACCGCTCGCCAGATCCCGGGCGATGTCGTAGGCGGCATGCAGCTGTGCCTCGGTCATCGAGAACGGAAATCTCGCCCGAATGCGCTCATCCAGCGTCTTGTCCAACCGCAGCCGCGGCGCGCTGATGCGGCCGTCGCGCAGGCGTCGGCTGATTCCCAGGCCCACCTGCATGAGCATCAGTTCGTCATAGACCAGCCGTCGACGCGCGGCGCCGGCTTCGCGCTCGCTCGCGGGCAGGTGGATCAACCGATACGCCTCTTTACGCGGCATCAAGCCCCGCTGCTTCAACAACGGCTCGTCGAACCATTCGTCCACCAGTTCAAGCAATTCCTCCAGGTGCGACCGCACCACGCCCGCGATAACATCGCTCGCCAGTTTCGCCGACGCGGGGTAGACCGGCTTGAACGTGGATTGCGCAACGAAGCGTGTCGTATCTTTCACCAGTTCCCATTTCGGATTCGCCATCTGCGGCAGGTTGCGGAAAAATTTTACTTTGCCGGTCAACTGCACCTGCTGCCCCGGATGTAGCCGCGTGCGAAGGTAAGCGCCGTTAAACCAGACGGCCCCGAGCGAGCCGCTTTCGTCGGCGAGGGTGGCTTCGAATTTCTTGCGAGGGAATGCCGAATAATCTACTGCCGTGATCTCGCCGCGCGCGGTCTGGATGGGCCCTTCCACCAATTCGGCGATGGGTCGTTCGGCGAGTTCGAGTTGGTACCGATGCGGGAAATATTCCAGCAGGTCGGCCGTCGTCCGGATGCCCAGCGCTTCCAAGGCGGCCGCGCGAGCCGGACCGATGCCGTTCAGTGAATCGATCGACCGAGGCGAACGCTGGCTCACGCGGGCCAACCGCCTTCGCCGATCAACGGCACGAATCGGCACTCGCAGAGTTTGACGCGTTCGACGCCGTCGGCGTGCTTGGTGAGCTTCACCAGCGTTTGCGCATCGAGCGGCCCGACGGGCGCCACCAGCGAGCCGCCCACTTTCAATTGGTCCAGCAACTCCGTCGAAACGTCCGGCGCCCCCGCCGTCATGATGATGCGATCAAACGGCCCCTTTTCGGGCCACCCACACGAGCCATCGGAAAAGTGCAGCCGAATATTCCTCAGGTGCAGCGAAGCCAATCGCTCAAATGCGTCATCCAGCAGCGGCTTGATGCGCTCGACGGTGAACACCTCTTTCGCCAAGCGCGACAGAACCGCCGCCTGGTATCCGCAGCCGGTGCCGATCTCCAGCACCGTGTCGTCGGCATGAACGTCCAAGGCTTCGGACATCAGCGCAACGATGTACGGCTGACTGATCGTTTGGCCGTGGCCGATGGGGATGGCGGCGTCGTCATAGGCGTGGGCGGCGACGTCGGCGGGAACGAACCGCTCCCGCGGGAGCCAGGTCATCGCCTCGATCACGCGAGGGTCGCGGATCCCACGGGCGACGATTTGCTCATCGACCATGCGCTGCCGCGGATCGGTTGTGCTCGCCACGAACGCCATCGCGGCATTTTATCACGGCAAAGTTCGAAAGTTGAGCCGGAATTGGGATTTTCTCCGTAGGGACTTTTGCTTAATGCCCGCCATCGCGTAGGGGCACGGTCGCGTCGCGGCAAAGGGCTGTCGTTTTGAGCGATCGGCGGGTATTGTCGCGCCCATGCGACCGGTCATCACCCTCACCACCGATTTCGGCCTGACCGACGCGTACGTCGCCGAAATGAAGGGAATGATCCTCTCCCTTTGCCGCGATGCCGCGATCGTCGATGTCACCCATCAGGTGCCGCCGCAAGACATCATGGCCGGCTCGATCGCGCTGGAGCGAGCGGTGCAGGCGTTTCCTCCGGGCACGGTGCATGTGGCCGTGGTCGATCCGGGGGTGGGCACTCGCCGCAAGATCATTGCCATGCAGATCAATGAGCAGACGATTCTCGCCCCGGACAACGGCCTGGTGACCTGGGCGTATCGGCGCGTGGGTGAGTCAATCACGCACGAGCTGCTCTGGCGGCCGGACGAAACGCCCTCAAACACCTTTCACGGCCGCGACATCTTCGCGCCTGCCGCGGCCGCGATCGCCATGGGGACGATTGACCCTGCCGCTTTCGGGCCGGTGGATCAAATCATGCTGCTGGATGTCGCCCCGGCCCGAACGCTCGCGGAAGCGCGCGTCATCGCGATCGACCATTTCGGCAACATCATCACCAACGTGCCCGGCGAACTGGTGACGGCGGGCCTGAAAATCCGGGGGCGACTCGCGATCTCGCGGACTTACGCCGACGTCCCGCGCGGACAGCCCGTCGCACTGGTCGGCAGCAGCGGATTGCTCGAAGTTGCCATCAACGGCGGCAATGCAGCGAAGAAGTTCAAACTCCGCGTCGGCCAGCGCGTGCCGATCAAATAACGATGACGACCGCCGAACTGCAACAGCTCGATCGCCAATACCTGTGGCACCCTTTCACGCACATGTCGCTCTGGCTGACCGATGATCCATTGGTCATTACGCGTGGCGAGGGCGTTTACGTCATCGATTCGGACGGACGCCGGTACATCGACGGAACCGCCTCGCTCTGGTGCAACGTGCACGGCCACCGCGTGCCGGCAATCGATGCGGCCATTCGCGAACAGCTCGACAAAATCGCCCACTCCACGCTGCTGGGCCTGACCAATGAGCCGGCCACGCTATTGGCCGAGCGTTTGGTGCGAATTGCGCCGAAGGGGCTGGTCAAGGTCTTCTACAGCGACAGCGGCGCGACCGCCACGGAGATCGCCTTCAAGATGGCGGCGCAATACTGGTGGAATCGCGGGCAAACGTCGAAGACGGAGTTCATCGGGCTCGCGGAGGCTTATCACGGCGACACCGTCGGCGCCATGTCGGTCGGCCATACGACCGCGTTCCACAAGCCGTATAAGCCGCTGTTGTTTAAGGTGCACTATGCGGACGTCACGCTGGCGGCGATCGAAGCGATCCTGAGCGAGCATCATCGCACGATCGCGGCGATCTGCATCGAACCGCTGGTGATGGGCGCGAGCGGCATGATGACGCAGCCAAAGCAGTTCGTGAGCGGCGTGCGCGAACTGGCGACCCGATACGACGTGCTGCTGATCGCCGACGAGGTCGCCACCGGATTCGGCCGCACAGGGAAGATGTTCGCCTGCGATCATGAACAGGTGACGCCTGACCTGCTTTGCCTTGGCAAGGGATTGACCGGCGGCTACTTGCCCGTGGCCGCCACGCTCGCCACGCAGGCCATCTTCGACAGCTTCCTAGGCGAACCGTGGGAGGGCAAAACTTTTTTCCATGGCCACACGTTCACGGGCAATGCGCTCGGCTGCGCGGCGGCACTGGCGACGCTCGACCTGATCGACCACAACCAGGTCATTCCCCATGTCGGCGAAACCGCGTGCGCGATTTATCCAGAACTGATGGCGCTCGGCGAGTTGCCGAACGTGTCGGCCGTGCGGCAAACCGGGTTCATGGTCGGCATTGACCTGATCGCCGACAAACAGGCGGGCCGCCCCTTTGATCCGAAGCGCCGCGTCGGCGCCGAGGTTTGCCGGCGCTTGCGCACGCATGGCGTGTTGTTGCGGCCGCTGGGTGATACCATCGTGATCAACCCGCCCCTGGTCGCAACCGTCGACCACTGGCGGCAGATGATCGACGCTCTGCGGGTCGAAGTGTCGCGCTTGGGAGCGACGTCTGGCGTAGCCGACCGGGGAGACGATGTCATTTCGGGAGATTTTTGATGCGCGATCGACATGGCAAGTGCCTGCTCCTCCTGGCTGCCGCCCTGCTCGGCGGATGTGCCGCCACGAACGGCATGCACGGTTCGTTCCGCAAGACGGATCGCAATCTTGATCTGGCCATCAACGGGGACGGCTACTTCATCGTTCAGACCACCGAGGGCGGCTTTCTCTTCACCCGCAACGGTGAATTGAGCGTCAGCGCCACGGGCGAACTGGTGAACAACGACGGCTACCGCCTGTATCCGCCGATTTCCATTGCCGCCAAGACCAGCAACGTGATCGTCACGCCGGACGGCGTGGTCCGCACGCAAAGCGAGGGCGAAGCCGCCGTCCTGGTCGGGCAGATCGTCTTGTCGCGATTTTCCGATGAAAGCAAGCTCGAAAAAGACGGCCAATACAATATGCCGACCGAAGCCTCCGGCGATCCCGTCACTGGCCGACCGGGCGCCAAGGGGTTGGGCACGCTCATGGTCGGCGAACTGGAATCGGCCAAGTAATCGACCCCGATCGCGAACTCTCACTCGTCATGCCCTACCTCGAACAGATTCGACCCTCTCCCGTGCCCGGCTTTTTCATTGCGGGGACGGATACGGGGGTCGGCAAGACCATGATCGCTGCCGCCATCGCGCGGACGCTCTACCTGCAAGGGCGCAACGTCGCCGTCTTGAAGCCCGCCGCCACCGGGTGCGAGCATCGGCGTGAAGGCCTGGTTTCGACCGACGCCGAACTGCTCGCCGTAGGCAGTGAAACGCGTCAGCCGCTCGACCTGATCTGCCCCAACCGCTACCTGGAGCCCCTGGCCCCTTCGGTGGCGGCCCGCCGAGCCCGCCAGCCGCTGGATTGGTCGGCCGTCCAGCGATCCATCGACCTCATGACCCGCGATGCCAACACCCTGATCGTCGAAGGCGTCGGCGGCGTGTTGGTGCCCATGGATGATTCGCACACCCTGCTCGACCTGATCGTCGCATTGCGATTACCGACGGTCGTCGTGGCCCGGGCATCGCTCGGGACGATCAACCACACGCTGCTCACGCTCGAGGCGTTGCGGCGGGTGAAAGCCCCGATCGCCGGTGTCGTGATCAATCGCTACCCGACCGATCTCGCCGACGCCGCCGAGGAAACCGCCGCCGCGGAAATCGAGCGGTTCGGCCGCGTGCCAGTGCTGGCGCTGGCGCCGGATGAGCCCTTCACGCCGCCGACGATTCCGCCCGGCGTGCTCTCGGCGATCGGCTTCGTCGATTGGGAAAGTCGATTGCTCGGCACGCACTGATCCGCACGGGGTCCGCCAGCCCCGTCTAAACGCTGGCGTCTAAACGCCGGCGTTCGAACCATGGCGTTTGAACTCTGGCGTCGGATCTCTACCATCCCCTCCGATGCCATCCCCCGTCGAACCGTTCGTCAAACTGCTGGACCCGACCGCCTATGAAGCCTGCCGATGGGACATGCGCGTCGACCATGAGGCCCGGGCCTATTGGGTCGATTTTTTCAAAAAGCACATCCGAACGATCCTGAATCTGGGCCTGGGCGTGGCGACGTCGCGCGGCGAAGACCTGGCCGCGGTGCAGACGGGCATCGAAGCCTGCTACGAGGAGTTCGTCAACCGATTCGACACGTTTAATGCCGATCCCGAGCATGCCGAACGCGTGACCATGCTCACCATGGACGAATGGCGGGATGAAATCTTGCGAGCGCACGGCTTCATCGATCCGTTTCAGGACCTGAAGCAGAATGAGAACGCCGGCGTGATCCAGCTGCTGCCGAAGGTCTGCCGCCAGCTCGATGCCCTGGAAGGCGCCGAGCAATTCCGCGCGATCATCGAAGGCGTTTTTGCCGGCAATATCTTCGACATGGGCGCTGCCGGCAGTGCGCAGTTGTTGCTGGAAGGAAAGCTCGATTTCTTCTCAACCCGCCAAAAGCTGCCAAAGCGGCCGTGGCTGATTGATCAGTACGACGCGTTTGAATCGCGTGCCCTGGGGCGGGGCTGGAAAAAGGTCGTGTATTTCATCGACAATGCCGGCAGTGATTTTCTGCTGGGGGCACTCCCGATGATGCGCTGGCTCGCCGGGCGAGGCGCCGAAGTGATCCTGGCCGCCAACGAACGGCCGACCTTGAACGACATGACCGTGCATGACGTCAGCGCGTGGTGGCCGACGATTCTGGAGACGGAGCCGTCGTTCGCCCGGCTGCCGATCACCGTGGTCAGCACCGGCACGGGAGAGCCGCTGATTGATTTGAAGAAAGTTTCGGTCGAGCTGAACCAAGCGAGCCGCGACGCCGACCTGGTGATCCTGGAAGGCATGGGCCGGGGCTTGGAAAGCAACCTGGATGCCCGATTTAACTGCGACGCCGCCAACCTGGCGATGATCAAGGACCATATGATCGCCAAACGGCTGGGCGGGCACCTGTATGACGTGGTCTGCCAATTTCAGGGTTGAGGCGGCACGCGGGTTTTTGACGCTATCGGACCCATCGGATAATCTACTCGGCCCGTCGGGGTTCCTCTGAGTAGCAGAGGCCGACGGCATCTTCTGAAAAGGGCTGCATCTTGAGCCAAAAAAAACCAACGAAAAACGCCGGCCCCAAGCCTGTCTCCACGTCGAACGGGCCGATGAGCGTCGGCCTGCTCCAGGAACTCGTCAAATTAATGGCCACCAATGACTTGAATACCGTCGACCTGCGCGACGGCGACAAGCGCGTGGTGCTCAAGCGCGGGCCTCAGATGGTCAGCGCGCCGGCCTACGCTCCCGCGCCCGTCGCGGCGGCGCCCGCTCCGGCGGTCCCTGCTGCGGCGCCTGCAACGGCGGCGAACCCTGCGGCGCCCGCCGATGAGGCCGGCCTTGTCCCGATCAAGAGCCCCATGGTCGGCACGTTCTACGCCAAGCCTTCCCCCGACGCCAAGCCGTTCGTCAACGTCGGCACCGTCATCAACGAAGAAACCGACGTCTGCGTCATCGAGGCGATGAAGGTCTTCAACAACATCAAGGCCGAACTTAAGGGCACGATCACCAAGATCGTCGCCCAGGACGGCAAGCCCGTCGAGTTCGGCCAAGTGCTGTTCCTGGTTAAACCGTAATGACTTCGGCGAAGCGCACACTGCATTTCGATGATTTCGACGCGATCATCGCGGAGCTGACTCGCCTGCGAAACGGCAAGTACACGAAACTCGGAAATTGGTCGCTGGAGCAGATGTGCTTCCACCTGGCAAGCCCGATCCCGCAACCGCTGCGGGCGGTGCCCGCCGACCCGAAGCCGCCGGTGAATGCCGAACTGATCACGCGTTTTCAGCATTACGCCGATCACGACGCCCCCCTTCCGGGCATTACCGCGCCGCCGGGCACGCTGCCGGGAGAATCCGTCCCGGATGGCATCGTGGATGATCTGATGGCCCGGCTGAAGGCGGTTGACGCCTTTGCGGGGGCGTATGTCGATCTTGGCCCGCGCGGGCCGGTGCCGACGGACGTGTATAAGCCGTTCATTCGCGGGCATTGCGCCCATCATTTGTCTTACTTGATTCCATCGCCCTGAAGCCGGCATCACCCATGTTCCAAAAGATTCTCATCGCTAATCGTGGCGAAATCGCCCTTCGCGTGATCCGCGCCTGCCGTGAGCTGGGCATCAAGAGCGTGTGCGTCTACAGCACCGCCGACAAGGATGCCGCGTATCTGCAGTTTGCCGACGAAGCCATCTGCATCGGCGAAGGCCCCGCCGCCGATTCGTACCTGAATATCCCGCGCCTGATCGCCGCCGCCGAGATCACCAACGCCGACGCGATCCATCCGGGCTACGGCTTTCTGGCGGAAAACGCCCACTTCGCCGAGGTCTGCCGCAGCTGCAAGATCGAATTCATCGGCCCGCCCGTTTCCGCGATGGCGGCGATCGGCGACAAGGTCGCGTGCAAAAAACTCGCCCGCAAGGCGAAGGTGCCCACCGTTCCCGGCTCCGAGGGGGAAGTCGAGGACGAAGAACAGGCCGTCAAGCTGCTCAATGAGATCGGCTACCCCGTCATCATCAAGGCGGCGGCCGGCGGCGGCGGGCGCGGGATGCGCGTGGCCAACAACGAAATCAGCCTGCGCGCCGGCATCAACTCCGCCAAGCTTGAGGCCGAAAAAGCCTTCAAAAACAGCACGGTCTTCATCGAAAAATACATCCAGTTCGGCCGGCACGTCGAGGTGCAGGTCATCGGCGATCAACACGGCAATGCCGTCCACCTGTGGGAGCGCGACTGCACCATGCAGCGGCGTCACCAGAAACTGGTGGAAGAATCCCCGAGCCCCATCCTGGATCAAAAAACCCGCGAAGACCTCTGCGCCAGCGCCGTGCGTCTCATCAAGGCGGCCGGCTATTACAACGCCGGCACGGTTGAATACATCGTCGATGAGGAGACGAATTTTTACCTGCTTGAAGTCAACGCCCGCATCCAGGTGGAGCACCCGGTGACGGAGATGGTGACCGGCATTGACCTGATCAAGGAGCAGATCCGCGTGGCGGCGGGCTTGCCGCTGAGCGTGACGCAGAAGGACATCAAGCAGACGGGCCACGCGATCGAGTGCCGCATCAATGCCGAAGACCCTGCCCGAAATTTCGCCCCCAGCCCCGGCACGATCCAGGAATTGCGCACGCCGGGCGGCATGGGCGTCCGATGGGACAGCCATGTCTATTCGGGCTACAAAATTCCGCCGAACTACGACAGCATGATCGGCAAGCTGATCGTCCATCGCCCCACGCGCGAGGAGGCGATCGCAACGATGAAGCGGGCACTGAATGAGTTTCATGTCGCCCCGATTAAGACGACGATTCCGCTGCAATTGCAGATCATGGACAACGCCAACTTCCGCAAGGGCGAAGTCGACACGGGCTTCGTCGAGCGAGTGATGCTGGCCAAGTGAAGCAGCAGGGGCCGCGGAGACGTTGCCGGAAGGAGGCGGTCGTGAAAGTCAATCCCCTGAGGCAATTGCTCGCGGCCGCTGCCGTGGCGATGGTCGTTTCCCAGGCCCGCGCGGAAGTTCCCCTTTCATTGCCCCCGGTCGACAGCGTTCGTGTGCTGGCGATCGGCAACAGCTTTTCGCGGGACGCCACCGCCTTCTTGCCCGCCCTGGCCGAAGCCGCCGGACGTCATTGGACGTTCGGCCACGCCATGATCGGCGGCGCCCCGCTTTCGGTCCACATGAAGGGCGTTGCCGCGTTCGAAGCCAATCCGAACGATCCTGCCGGCAAGCCGTACAAGATCAGCGTCGATGGCACGTCGCGCAAGGTGAGCCTCCGCGAACTGCTGGAATCGCAGCCGTGGGATTACGTCACGATTCAGCAGGCATCGATCCTGAGC
>JBQCCH010000534.1:0-2655 GCA_051962375.1 Tepidisphaeraceae bacterium | reverse complement strand
GACCGTCAGCGAGGATTACCTGTTCCAGATCGACCGCCGCGACAAACGCAGCGGCGTGATGACGACCCTGCCGAATGTCTCGGCGCAGTGGTTCGAATTCTGGCGCCCCGAACTGCAGACGGCCGAAGACAAGCTGATCAGCTCGGCGTCATCGCACCGGCGGACGATCTACTGGCAAATCGAGCATACGGGCAACACCTACACCGTCACGCCGCGCGTCATCATCGAGCGCCAGGTGCTGGCCGAGCGGCGCATCAGCGGCGTGCTGAACAAGGCCTACTTCCGCCGCCCGCCGAATGAAGGCGTGTATGGCACGCCCGAGACCGACGTCGGCATCACGCTGCCGCAAGCCTACTGGTACCCGGTCGGCCGCGACTACGCGTTGGAGCAAAAGCTCGTCGAAGAAGTCGGTAAAGCCATTCAGTAACGCTTGCCTGATTCACCTGCTCAGGCGCGCCGCTTCCGCCGAGCGATTCCCGCGAAGAAAAACACCCCGCCGAGCACGGCCGCGCTCGGCTCGGGGACGACATCGCCCGTCACGGTGAACGCGCTGTCTCCCGCAAAAAGGCTGGCGTCCCGGTTGTTGGAATAACTGAAGCCCGGCGCGAACGTGCCGCTCTGGCGCGACGTGCCGAACGTTCCAAGAAAGCCGGATGTCGGAGCGAGCGTCACGGTCTGTGACGGACTCCAGATGTAGCCGACGCCCGCATTGTTATAGCCGTCGGTTTCAATCAGGCTCAGATAGTAATTCCCCGCCGGCAAGGAGAGGTTGCTGAAGAATGTGGTGGTCGTGAATTGGTCATCGTTGGGGTTGGTGGTGTTGACCGAAACCACCACGTTCGACTGGGCGATGACATCGCCGGCCGTGGTTCCCGGCCCCAACGTCGACGTCAGGTAGGCCGTGATCGGCGCGTCCATGAAGGTGTCGCTGATCGGCGCGGTGATGGTCACATTCGCCAACGGCTTGCTGGTGGAAAAGCCCATCGCCTGCGCCTGCTGTCCATTGCCGGACCCCACCCCCAGCGCCGAATACATCGGCCCGCTCACGGCGGCGATCGTCGCACCCCGCGCGCCGGCCACCAGACAAAAACCACACGTCAGCCCCGATACAACCTTCATCGAAATCCGCATTCAACATCCTTCCTGGGTATTGCCAGGTCTCACATCCATCAACGGCCCGCGCGATGACGCGCCGACTTAATCCACATTGCTCCGGAACGGCGACGCCGGTAAGCCGTCTTTGTTATAGAGATTCACGTCCGGCACGTTCGCCCAGCCATACCGCACCGCTGTCGGATGCGCGACGCGCTCAGCCTGCGCGACGACGGTGTCGCCCTCGATCTTCGCCGTCGCCGGGACGAATTTGCCGTCATCGCCAGCAATTTCAAACCCCTTCAATTCGCTTCCCTTGCACATCAGCCCCTCGCCCACGTGCATGAAATGCACGACGGCTTTGCCCCCGTCGAAATCCGCCTTGTCGAACAGCGGCCCGCTGTATTCGATCTTGTCGCCATACGCGATCGCCCGCGCCGCCAGCGCCAGGCGATGGCCCACGGTCAGCTTCTCTTTCGGGTGAATGTTGTCCGCATCCCCCACGTCGGTGGTGACGGCCATCGCGGTGTTGGGCGATTTGCTCAGCGTCAGCAGCTGCGCCTCGCGAATCTGCGGGCCCATGGCGTGGAACGGCGCGATCTGCACGAACAGAAACGGAAAATTCCCCTCGCCCCATCGCGCACGCCAGTCGGCGATCATCGCCGGGAACAGTTCGCGGTATTCCTTCGCCCGGCTGGCGTTGGATTCGCCCTGGTACCAGATCGTTCCTTTGATGGCATACGGGATCAGCGGTGCGATCATCGCGTTATAGAGCAAGGTCGGCTCCGGACCGTGAAGTTCCGGCGGCTCGGGGAGCGACGGCGTCGGCTCCGGCGGCACGGGTTCGTGCGCGGCGCGGGCCTTGCGTGCATCGCTTTTCCATGCCTTTTGCTTGTCCAGGTAATCCTGCCCCACCTGCTGCTTCCATGTCTCGTGGGCGGCTTGGAAATCCGAATAATGGAACGGATACGGAAACTTGGTCTGCTGGGCATACCGCGTGGTTTCGCCGGCGTAGTGGGCGAGGATGGGATCGTTCGCCAGGGCTTCCAGGCTCGTCCAGGCCTGCGCCGGCGTGCCGCCCCAGTAGGAGCCGATCAATCCCACCGGCTGGTGCGTGAACTGCCGAATGTCCCGGCCGAAGAAATAGCCCACCGCCGAGAACCCGCCCCACCCGCCGCAGTTCGCCAGGCTCTCCGGTGTCGCTATCACCCACTTGCCGTCAAAATCCGTTCCGTGCCGGATGTCGTTGATGGGCGACAACGCGGCCGCTTTTTCGACTTTGAAAATGCGAAGCTGCGAATCATTGGCGTTGGCGATCTCACCCCGCGATGAAAGCGTGACGCCGTACTCCATATTCGATTGCCCCGACGCCAGCCACACATCGCCGATGAGGATATTGCCCAGCGTCAGCGTATTTTTCCCGGCGATCGTCATCGTGAAGGGCCCTCCGGCCTGCAGGGGTGGCAGCTTGACCATCCACTTGCCGTCCGCCCCCGCGACAGCAGAAGCGCTCTGGCCGTCGATGCTGACTTTCACCGCCTCGCCGGGCGTTGCCGTTCCCCA
>JBQCCH010000533.1:0-2507 GCA_051962375.1 Tepidisphaeraceae bacterium | reverse complement strand
TTCGAGTCGGTCGAGGGTCAGGCCTGTGTGCTGCGCGGTCGTCGTCTCCACATCGATCGACTGGGTCCCGTGCTCGAACACAGCCGTGCCCGAAAACGCAAAGTGTACGGCCCCGTTGTTGTTTTCGTAATGGGTGGTCTGAATCTGCAGATCCGTGCATCGCCCGAGCGGCTTCAGCTGCTTGATCAGGTCCTGCTGCTGCTCTTTCGTCAGCCCCGGGGCGATCTTGTCCGCGCCGGCGATATCGCCGGCGGCCAGTTGGTTGAGATATTGCATGGTCACGGGCTTGGCGGCGTAAGTCGCAAGGGAGGACGCATGCGATGCCACATAGCCCAGCCCACCCACCACCGCCACGCCGCCGCCAATCCAAAGCAGGCCCAGGATGATGCCGGTGATTGCCCTTCCCATGCCGCCGCGCGGCGGTCGCGCTGTGGCCAGGCCCACGATCCCCGTGACGATCGCCGCCACCGCCGTGATCATCAGGCACCCCACGATGCCGCAGATCAGGCTCACGATCGACCAAGGATTCGTCGACTCCGGCTGCGGGTACGGCGGTGCGTACTGAACGCTCGGCGGCGGAGGGGGCATCTCAGTCATGGCTACTCCTTCAAGCGTGAGTCGACGGCTTGCGCTTCTGCCGGCGAGTATATCGCATCAGCCGGCCGTCACGCCCGCCAGGATTTCCGCAGAACGCAACGTGTTGCGCAGCAGCATCGCCACCGTCATCGGGCCGACGCCCCCCGGCACGGGCGTGATGAAGCCGGCCTTCTCGCGGACGGCCTCAAAATCCACATCGCCCGCCGTCCGCTTCGTGCCGTCGGGCAATGTGATGCGATTAATGCCCACGTCGATCACGCACGCCCCGTCCCGCACGTGATCGGCCGTAATCAGCCCCGCTTTTCCCGCCGCCACGATCAGGATCTCTGCCCGCTTCGTGTGCAGCTTCAGGTCGCGTGTCGCGATGTGACAGACCGTTACGGTGGCCTGTTGTTCAAGAAGCAGCATCGCGATCGGCTTGCCGACAATGTGGCTCGCTCCCACCACCACCGCCTCAGCGCCTTCCAGTGGCACGCCGGTGTGCTTCACCAGTTCCACCGCCGCCATGGCCGTGCACGGGGCGATGACCACATGGCGATACAGCACGTAACCAATGTTCGCGGGATTGACGCCTTCAACGTCTTTCACGACATCGATCTCAAATTGCACGCGGGCAGTATCGATATGGTGCGGCAGCGGCAGGTGCAACATCACGCCGGTGACATTCGCATCATCATTCAGCCGCCGAATTTCCCGGCGAAGATCTTTGTTGGAAATGTCATCCGGCAAATGAAGCAGCGTGTAATCGATCCCGATGGCGCGGCATCCTTCGGCTTGCCGGTTCGCGTAAAGTTCAGCCGCCGGCGTAGCGCCCACGAGGATCGCCGTCAGATGCACGGGGTGCCCCCCCGCCCGAAGGGCCGCGATCCGCGCAGCGACCTCCCGTTTCACACCGTCCGCCACCGCTGTCCCATCAATCAGAGTCGCTGCCATAGCGAGGGCATGATAGCCGCAGTTGCGATCCCGCAGTAGACGCCGAGCGGCTTAACGCCGGTCGCGTTGCGAACGATCCCAATAAAAAAACGTCACGCCTTCGGGGAACGGGGTCGAAGGTCGTGACGCCGCAGCTGGGGGATGCTGCTTCTGGATGGTCGCTCAGCCGAGCGGTCAGGCCGACCGCTTCGATTTCACGGACGCGGTCGTGGACGATCCGCCGCTGCCGCCGGCGTCGCCCCCGCCATCGGTCGGCGGGGTCGGCGGCACGGGGCAGTCGGCCGGGGGCGTCGTCGGGTCAGTTGTGTTCCCGCTGGCAGCCGTTGAGCCATTTGTCGTCCCCGAGTTCGTCGGGTCGGTCGTCGTTCCGCTGGTCGAACCCGGATCGGTGGTGGTTGCCGAATTCGTTCCGCCGTTCGCGGGTGGCGGCGGGCGATGCCCCTGCGGGGCGCGAGGCGCTGGGCGGGGGGTCGACGTCGTGCCGCCGTCCACCGGCGTGGGCGATGCGGTCGTTCCGCCGGCGGTCGTCCCGGTCGCAGTTCCAGTGCTGCCGCCAGCGCCATTGGACGTTGTGCCATCAGTCGTAGAGCTGCCGGACGTTGTGCCCGTTGAATCTGTCGGCCGCGTCCGATGATGATGTGTCGGCGTAGCGGTCGAGCCGGTGGTGCCGCCCGACGTGGTCGTCGCGGGCGCTGCGCCCTCGGCCACGGTATCGGTGCCGCCCGATCCGCCGGACAGCACATCCGTCCCGTCGCCGCCATAAATCGTGTCGTTGCCGGGTCCGCCCGTGATGGTGTCGTTGCCCGCCCCACCCGTGATGTAGCTGGCGGCGCCGTTGAAGGTGATGGTGTCATTGCCATCTCCCCCATCGATGAATGCGGTTCCCGCGCCGTTCACGCCGGCCGTGATGGTGTCATCCCCCGCGCCGCCGGCGATCCGGTTTTTGCCGGCTCCGGCGGTGATGGTGTCATTGCCAT
>JBQCCH010000532.1:0-5100 GCA_051962375.1 Tepidisphaeraceae bacterium | reverse complement strand
ACCCGCACCGGTATTTTCGGCGAAAGGTCTTGGTCGTCGGGGGGAAAAACAGTGCGGTGGAGGCTGCGCTGCGGGCACATCATGCGGGGGCGCGGGTGTCGATCAGCTATCGACGCGACGCGCTGCCGGAAGCATCGATCAAGTATTGGCTGGTTCCTGAAATCCGCGGACTGGTGCGCAGCGGCCGCATCCCGGGGCACTTCAACAGCCAGGTGGTCGAAATCACTCCCAGCCGGGTGCGCCTGCGCTTTGACGACGGGCACGAAACCTGGGTGGAAGCGGACGAAGTGCTGCTGCTGACCGGCTACGAGCAGGACAATGCATTGCTGAAATGTGCGGGCATCGACCTGTGCGGCGCGTGCGATGTGCCGAGCTACGATCCGGCCACGATGCAGACGCGGATCCCGAATCTATACGTGGCCGGCACGGCGATCGGGGGGACGCAGGACAAGTACACCGTGTTCATCGAAAATTGCCACGAGCACGTGGAAAAGATCATGCAGCACGCGTTCCACGAAAGCGCGCACCTGCAGAAGGTGATGGTCGATCAGCCGGAAAGCTAGGGGCGGGGCAGCGGCGGCGGGCGCTTTGATCGGCGGAATTGGGTGGCAAGCCCCTCGCCGGCGGCGCCGATGCCGATGCCGACGGTGTAGCAGACGAGATCGAAGGCATTAAACCCCGATCCGAGCACCAGATGGCCCAGCGTGTGGGCGCGGAGGGCGTCGATCCATGGGGCGTGATACCGCTGGCTGAATTCGATGGCGAAGCTGAAGGCCAGCGCCGCGGCGGCGACCCTGAGCGTCGACCATCGGCGAAACAGCAGGCCCATCAGGAAAAAGACCATGAGTGCCCAGAGCGCGTCGCCGGCGTTTTTCTGGAGCAGGGCGGGCAGATAGCGCGCGTAGCGCCGGGAGGCCAAGCCGAGCCCGATCGTCAGGCACGTGAGACCGGCGTACGCCCCCGGCCGGCGGGCGGGGCGAGGATCGGGCGGCGAAACGGTCGCACCGGGATTTCCCGGCTGATGCGCGGGCGACGATTGTGCCGATGAGGGGTGCTGCATCATGGAAGATTGTTCAGACGCCATTGTCCCGATTCACGATCTGCTCGTCGACTTCGAGCCGGCCGCCCACCAGTTGGCGCGCAAGCGCGCGGAGCGGGGCATCCCGCGATGGCAGGTGGCGATGCCGGTCGTCATGCTGGCGCTGTTGTGCCTGGGATGGCTGGCGTATTGGCCGGGCGTGGCGGTGGCGCATGGGACGGTTTCCCTGGCTCAGCAGCCGAAGCCGGCGACGAAATTTGAGCTGTTCCCTCTCCCGGAATGGCACGACGAGCCCGGCCAGGACGCGCCCGCGGCCGAAGCGCCCACACAGACGGCCGACCTGCGGTAAGCTGAAGGGCATGCGCGTTCACCTTTGCCAATTCGATCTCGCCTGGCAGGACCGGGCCGCCAATCATGCGCGCGTGCGCGACCTTTTGCAGGCGCATCCTCCCGCGGCGGGGGATCTGGTGGTGTTGCCGGAAATGTTTCCGGTGGGCTACAGCATGGACGTGGCGGCGATTGCCGACCGGGACGGCGACACCGAACGCTTCATCGGCGAGCTGGCGCAAACGCATCGAGTCACGATCGTCGCCGGCAATGTGACGCAGCCGGATGACCTGGGGCGGAATCAGGCGTTCGTCGCCGATCCTGAGGGGCGGATCGTCACGCGGTACGACAAGCTGCACCCGTTCCGCTACGCCAACGAACAGGCGCATTTCGCGGCCGGGACGGGGATTGCGATGTTTGATTGGCGGGGGATGCGGGCGGCGCCGTTCATTTGTTATGACTTGCGGTTTCCGGAGGTTTTTCGGCTGGCGGCCAAGGCGGGGGCGGAATTGCTGATCGTGATCGCGAATTGGCCGACCGTCCGCGTGGCGCATTGGGTGGCGCTGCTGACGGCGCGGGCGATCGAAAATCAGGCGTACGTGATCGGGGTGAACCGCACGGGCGTCGACCCAAACGCCGCCTACCCCGGCCGCAGCATGGTGATCGATCCGCGGGGGAACACGATCGTCGACGCCGGCGATCATGCGTGCGTCATTTCCTGCGAGATCGACCTGGCCGACCTGCGGGCGTACCGGCGGGAATTTCCGGCGCTGAGCGACCTGCGGTTTATCTGACGCCGCGCCCTAATTCTTCAGCGCTTGCACCGCCTGCACAGCTTTGGCGATCGTCGTGAGCAGAATTCCCAGCAGAATCATGATGATGCCGAAGCAGACCAGGATTTCCGTCAGCGAATGACCGCGGCGGCGCGAATCGGGCGGCTTGAGCATGGGGTTCCCCGCGGGCATTTGCCGAATCATGTCCGGCGGCGGGGGAAAGCCCACGAAAATCGGCGGCGATTACTGCTTGGCTTCCAATTCGGCCCAGCGGGCGTACAGGCGATCGACTTCGGCCTGGGCTTGGCCGAGGGCGTCGTAGGCGGCGTGGAGCTTGAGGTGGTCGGACAGGATCGCCGGGTCGGCGACGCGCGCCTGGTGTGCCGCAACATCGGCCTCGGCGGCGGCGATGTTCGCTTCCATCGTGTCCCACTCTTTCTGCTCATTCCAGGTCAGCCGTTTTTTCTTCGCGGGCGCGGCGACCGTTCCGGTCGATGCGGCGGCCAGCTCGGGCGATTTTTTCGCCGTCGCGCCAGCGGTTGAGCGCCGGGCGGCGCGGGCTTGTTCCCATTGATCGAGGCTGGCGTACACGTGCGCCCCGCCCAGGCCGTCGAGTGCGAGGATTTCGCTGGAGACGCGATCGAGCAGGAACCGGTCGTGCGTCACCAGGACCATGGCCCCCGGGAACATGGAGAGGCTGGCTTCGAGCACGTCCAGCGTGGGAATGTCCAGGTCGTTCGTCGGTTCGTCGAGGATCAACAGATCGGCTTCCTGGAGCATCAGCCGCGCGATCAGCACGCGCGCCCGCTCGCCGCCGGACAACTGGGTGAGGGGCAGATCGAGCTGTTCGGTGCGGAACAGGAATTTTCGCGCCCAGCCGGTGACGTGCATGGGGACGCCCTGGACGATGAGGTTGTCGCCCATCGGCGAAAGGGCGTGGCGGAGGGTGTCGTTCAGGTCAAGCTGCTCGCGGTGCTGGTCGAAGAGGACGACGCGAAGCTGCTCCGCCCGGAAGATCGTGCCGGCGGTGGGTTCGAGCCGGCCGGTGAGCAGGCCGATGAGGGTGGATTTTCCGCTGCCGTTGGGGCCGAGCAGGCCGAGTTTTTTGCCGGGGGAGAGGGTGAAGCTGACGTCGCGGAACAGTTCGCGTCCGCCGCGGGTCATGGCAACGTGTTTGAGTTCGACGAGCTTTTTGGTGCGTCGCTCGGAGGCGGCGAAGTCGATGGCGGCGGCGCCTTGCTGGGTGTTGCGGGATTTGAGGTCGGCCAATTCGCTCATCATGTCGCCGGCGCGTTCGATGCGGCCTTTGGCCTTGGTGGTTCGGGCCTTAGCGCCGCGGCGGAGCCATTCGATTTCGCGTCGCACGCCGCTCGCCAGGGCCTGTTCCTGCCCGCGTTGGGCGGCGAGAAATTCCTCGCGTTTTTCCAGGAAGTCCGAATAGTTGCCGCGATGCCCGAGGAAGCCGTCGGGGTATTGGCGGTTCAATTCGATGATGCGGTTGGCGACATTTTCCAGGAATTGGCGGTCGTGGGTGACCGTCAGCGTCGCAAAGGCGGCGGCCGCGACGGTTTTTTCCAGCCACTCGATGCCTTCGATGTCCAGGTGATTGGTCGGCTCGTCGATCAGCAGCAGTTCCGGGTCGCGGGCGATCTGGCGCACGATCGACAACCGCTTGCGCCACCCGCCGGAAAGCGTGCCGGCCAGGGCTTCGGGGTCTTTGAAGCCGGCCCGGTCGAGCAGGATCGCCGCTCGCACATGGCGGTCGTGTTCGTCGACGTGGGCGTCGATGGCGTCGCCGACGATCGTGGCGCACGACTGCTGCGGATCGAACTGGTCTTCCTGCGCGACATAGCCGACGCGGAGCTGGCGTTTGGAGATCAGCTCGCCGTCGTCGGGCGTTTCCAGGCCGCCGAAAATGAGCAGGAGGGTGGACTTGCCCGAACCGTTCGCTCCGATCAGGCCGACGCGGTCTCCTTCTTCGAGTCCGAGCGTGATGCCCGCGAAGAGCAAGCGCGGGCCGAAGGATTTACTCAGATTTCTGGCGGTCAACAGCATTATGCAGAAGGTAGCAGTTCCGGGGCGGTTTTCGTAGCGGGGCAAACGCCTACAATCGGGCCATGGACTTTTCTCCCGGTCGATCGTCGCTTGGGGCGCCGTCGCGCGACGCGCACGTGTATGTGCAGGTTCGGCGCACGCTGCCGCGGTTGCTGGCGTTTGCGGGGTGGTCGATTGACGACGTGGTGAGCAATCCGATCGCCAAGCGGGACATGCTGCGGTGGTACAAGACCGAACGGCGCATGCAGCGGATGATCGAGGTGGCGGATCTGGAGCGGCAATGGAATCCGGCACGGTGAAATGAGGCGATTGCACTCGCCGGGGTTTCCAATCAAGATTGGCCGGATGGTGTTTCCGATCGACCGGGTGATAGCGGCGGTGTATTGGGTGGCGGGCCCGGCGGCGTGGGCGTTTTTTCTGTTCGTCGCGGGGAAGGGGCGCGCGCGGCTGAACATCCGGCTGAAGCCGACGCCCACGCTGGAGCAGTGGCCCTCCGTGAGCGTGATCGTTCCGTGCCGCAATGAGGCGGCCGGCATTGAGGCGTGCCTGCGGTCGCTGCTGGATCAGGATTATCCGAATTTTGACCTGATCGTGGTCAACGATCGCAGCACCGACACCACGGGCGCGGTGGTTGACGCGCTGGCCGCCCGTGAGCCACGGCTGACGACGATGCACGTGCGCGACGGCGAGCTGCCCGAAGGGTGGCTGGGCAAATCGAACGCGCTCTGGAAAGCGTCGGCAGCGTCGCGCGGGGAGTGGATGATCTTCATCGATTCGGACTGCATCGTCGCGCCGACGGCCGTTCGGGAAGCGGTGGCCAACGGGGTGGCGCGGGAGTTTGACCTGGTCAGCTTCGTGCCCCGCTTCGTGAGCGGCGGGTTCTGGGACGGGCTGATGACGCCGCTG
>JBQCCH010000531.1:0-2537 GCA_051962375.1 Tepidisphaeraceae bacterium | reverse complement strand
GGCTTGCCGGCCGCGATCGACGGGCAGACTTCGAGCATGTGCGAGCCCAGCACCTGATGCCCGGCCGGGTCCATGTGATAGGTGTAATCCTCCATGAACGACGTTCCGCCGGGCATGCCTTCGTTCATGACCTTCATCGCGCGGACGAGCACCGACGTCTTCCAATCCCCTTCGCCGCCAAAGCCATACCCGTCGGCCATCAGGCGCTGCGTGGCCAGCCCGGGCAATTGCTTCATGCCGTGCAGGTCTTCAAAGGTATCAGTAAAGCCCTTGTAACCGCCGGCCTCCAGGAAGTTGCGCAGCCCCAGCTCAATCTTCGCTCCGTCGACCAGCGACTGATGCCGCGCCCCGCCCTTTCGCAGCTCGGCGGCTACTTCATAGGTCGCCTCATATTCCTGAATGAGCTTGGCGGCGGCCGCATCGGTGACGTCATTGATCACCTTCACCAGATCGCCGATGCCATGCGTGTTGACCGCATAGCCGAACTTGGCTTCGGCGGCGACTTTGTCCCCGTCCGTCACGCCGACAAAACGCATGTTGTCGCCGAAGCGAACGAAATTGGCCCCTTGCAGGTCATGCCACGCCCGGGCCGCGCGCATCCACGTGGCGATGCGAGCTTGCACCTCTTTGTCGCTCCAGTGACCGACGACCACCTTTCGATTCAGCCGCAGGCGCGTGTGCATGAAGCCCGCCTCGCGGTCGCCGTGGGCGGCCTGATTCAGGTTCATGAAATCCATGTCGATCTCGCCCCATGGCAGATCGCGGTTGTACTGCGTGTGCAGATGCAGGAAGGGCTTGGTCAGATTCCGCAGCCCATTGATCCACATTTTCGACGGCGAAAACGTGTGCATCCAGAGCACCGCACCCGCGCAATTCGACGCGGCATTCACCTCGCCCAGCGCCTTGCGAACTTCGTCCGGCGTCGTCAACACCTGCTTGAACACGATCTTCAACGGCAGCGTGCCGGACGCATTCAACGCATCGACCACTTTCCGCGAATTTTCCGCAACCTGTTTCAAGGCCGCTTCGCCGTAAAGGTGTTGACTGCCGGTGAGGAACCAAAATTCGGGAGTAGCTAGGTTTTTCATTGCAAGGCCTGGTTGAGTGACTGCTAAAACATCGGTAGACGAACGAGATGATAAAATAAAATCGGGCACGGCTCAGGCTGACTGTTCCTGCCGGATCGCGATGAGATCTTTCATCACGTTCGACAAATCAGCCGACCGCGTGACGCCGCCAAACGCATCATGCAGTTGGCGATAGAGCTTGTAGAGCCGATTGTAGACGGCCTGATTTTCCGGCTTCGGCGCGTAGGCCACGGCTTTGACGGAAGTCATCGCGCGTTGGGCGGAATTGAAATCGGGATGCCCGCCCTGCTCAGCGCCGGCCACAACCGCCGCCGCAACCGCGGAGCCGAGTGCACACGCCTGCGCCGACCCGGCGACCTGCATCGTGCAGCCGGTGACATCGGCATAGATCTGCATCAGCATCGGGTTCTTTTCTGCAATGCCGCCGCAGCATACGACGCGCTTGATCGGCACGCCGTTTTCCTGGATGCGCTCGATGATCGCCCGAGCGCCAAAGGCGGTGGCTTCGATCAGTGCGCGATAGATTTCCGACCGCGTGGTGTAGAGCGTCTGGCCCAGGATCAGGCCCGTGAGCATCGGATCGACAAGGATGGTGCGATTGCCGTTGTTCCAGTCGAGCGCGAGCAGGCCGCTTTGTCCAGGCTTCTGGCGGGCGGCTTCCTGGGTGAGGGTGGCCTGCAGCGAGCCATCGCCGGCGCAAACGCCCTCGGCCCACCATTTGAAGATGTCGCCGACTGCAGACTGGCCCGCCTCGATGCCGAAAAAGCCGGGGAGAATCGCCCCTGGCACGATGCCGCAGATGCCGGGGATATCCGCGACATTCTTGCTGGCCGGCACGACGCAGCAGTCGCAGGTGGAGGTGCCGATCGCCTTGACCAGCACGCCTTCCTCGACGCCGCTGCCGATCGCGCCGTAATGCACGTCGAATTCACCGATGGCGATCGGAATGCCCACAGGGAGCCCGAGCTTCTTGGCCCATTCGTCGCAGAGTTTCCCGGCCGGCGTGGTGGCGTCGTAGGCTTTGGTGAAAAGCCGATCCCGCAGGTCGGCCAGCTTCGGATCGAGCATCGCCAGGAATTCTTTATCCGGCAATCCGCCCCATTGCTCGTGGTACAGCGCCTTATGCCCGGCCGCACAGATCCCTCGCTTCACCTGCCGAGGATCCGTCACGCCCGCCAGCACCGCCGGCACGTAGTCGCTCAATTCCACCCAGCTGTAGGCCGCGGCGAAAACGTCCGGCGCGACTTTCAGGCAGTGCCAGATCTTGCTCCAGAACCATTCGGAGGAATAGGTATTGCCGCACTTGGCGATGAACTGCGGGCGATGCTTGGCGGCCGTCTCCGTGATGGCGGCGGCTTCGCGATAGCTGGTGTGATCCTTCCAGAGCCAGCACTGCGCCGCCAGGTGATTTTTCCACTGCGGCAGCACGCCGAGCGGCACATTGTGAGC
>JBQCCH010000530.1:0-4852 GCA_051962375.1 Tepidisphaeraceae bacterium | reverse complement strand
TGGCACTCGGAGCAACGCACCCAGTGGCTCGACCAGCCCCATTCCGGCACGTGATCGGCGACGCGGATCGTTTCGCGCAGGTCGTAGGCCGTCCCACGCACGTTCTCGGCGTGGCAGTGCGGGCAGTCGAAAACGACTGATACCCGATGTTCCTCAATCCGCGGCAGCGATTTCAATAGCAGCATAACTTTCCTCGGGCGATCCGCAGTCACCCGTTGCGACGTGGTCCGGGCTTGTCAGCAAAATTAGCCGTTGTCCCTTAGGAATAGTGTGACCTCCTCGTCAGCGGATTGCAAACATTGTATGGCCCTAATGTCACAAAAAGTCACATCCCGCACGTCCGCCGATTGCCAATCTCGCCCCGGATCGCTACGCTGTTGCCCCCTGATTCGCCTTTAGGCAATCCGGAAATTTCCCAAGGCCTCTTGGCGGAATTGGCAGACGCGATGGACTCAAAATCCATTTCCCTCACGGGAGTATCGGTTCGACTCCGATAGAGGCCATCTCAAAGACGTGCGACGCTTTACTTAAAGCCGCACGTTTTTTTATTTGAGGCGCGCCTCATCGCCGCTGGCGATTTTCGCGGCGCCAGGCGGCAGGTGTTTCGCCAGTGAGTTCGTGAAATTGCCGGCCGAACGTCTGCACCGTCCCGAACCCGCATTTCTCGGCGACTTCCGGCAGCGTCGCGTCGGTCTGCAGCAACATGCGTCGGGCCGCATCCACCCGAACCCGCAGGATCTCTTCGTGCGGGCTCCGCCCAAGGTGCCGCGCGAATTGCCGCTCGAGCCAGCGCCGATTGACCGGCACATACTGGAGCAAATCCCCCACCGAACATGATTTACAAGCGTTTTCCCGAATAAACCGCACCGCCGCCACCACCTGCGGGTCTTCGATCGCCAGGACGTCCGTACTCACCCGTCGAGCTACACCGACCGGCTTCAAATATGTCACCCGGTCAAATCCGCTACGACTTTCTCCACTGAGCAACCGTTCCATCAGCACGGCCGCCTCGTATCCCAGGCGGCTGGGTTCGGTGACCACGCTCGACAGGGGCGGCCAGGCGCTGTCGCACAGCAGGTCGTCGTTGTTGACGCCGATGATCGCCACCTGCCCCGGCACATCCAGCCCGCCCTGCAGGCACGCGGCCGCCAGGTCGTGGGCGCTGGTGTCATCCATCGCCATGATGCCCACCGGCTTGGGCAGTCCCCGCAGCCATTCGATCAACTCCGGCCAATGGTGGCGATCCGTCCACCGGTACGATTCCGGCCATACCACCGGCGAGCGGTGACACGCAAAGCCTTTCTCCCGCACCGCCGCCGAAAAACCTGCGAACCGATCCTCCGGCACCGTCGGGCCGAGTCGTCCATAAAACCCGAAGTGCACCAGCTGGCATTCAAGCAGATGCTCCGCCCCCATCCGCCCGACGGCATGATCGTCGCTTCGAATGACCCACGCTCGCGCAGGATCGCCCCCGCCGGCGCACGAGATCAGCTCCGGCGCCACCGCCGCGATCTGGTCAAACAGCGGACAATCGCCCGCCGCCAGAATCACCCCGTCACACGCCGGCCACGCGTCGAGGGCTTCGTTCGTGATGCGTAACTCCTCATGGATCAACCAGCTACGCCGAATATTGGCGTGGCGCATCACGCCCCGCAGGATCGAGCGGCCGTGCCCCATCGCCGCATCCACGGCCACACCAATCAAGGGTCGATTCAGTGGTCGATTCAAATCGCTCTCCTGCCGGATACCCGTCGCCCCTGTCGCAAACCGTTCTGATTATACCGCAACTCTTGGTTGTTGGGGCAATCCAATCCGTCATGATCTGAGGGCACAGTTCCGCATCGAATGCGGAGGGTTACAGGACATGCGGGTGAACATCGGCCGGCCGCGGGACGCGGTCACTTTTTTTAGCCGACGCAACTCGCCCATCGGAGGAAAAATGCAGACCGTCGAAATCATCCCCTCGCTCGCCAAGTACAGTTCCGCCCGCCGAAAGCTCGCCGGCGCCGCTGCCGTCGCCATGAGCCTGGCCGGCCTCCCGCTCGCGCACGCCGCGGTCGAAACCGACACGTTCAGCTACAACTTCGCCACCACCTCCGCCGGCAGTTCGACCGCGGGCAGTGCCGACATCGCCGTCACCGGCACGTATGCGGTCGGTGAACAAATCCGCTTCACCGGCACCGCCGCGACCTCCAACCCGTTCGGTACCTCGGCGACCAACTATTATGTCGTCTCCGTCGGATCGGGAACGATCCGCGTCGCAACCGCCCCCGGTGGAAGCGCCATCAACGCGGTCAACACCATCTCCGGCGCCGTGACGGCCGTGCAGTTTGCCGACTTCCAGCTCCCCGCCAACTGGACCGCCAACGTTCCCAACAGCTCAAATCAAATCGCTTCCTTCGGCTCGACACCGTCGAATTTTCAAGGCGTGTCGATCGTGGGGAACAACACGCTGTATGGCCTGACCTTCAACGGCGGTGGCAATAGTGACCTTGGAATCAACGGCGGCGGCGTCGGCACGTCGTTCGGTACGCTCACCTTTGCGACTAATGACGCAACCGTCCCGACGATCACGCAGACCACCGGCACTACCCGCCTGATCAACCTGGGAAGCAGCGGCACGCTCAAGATTGCCGGCAACCAAGGTTTGGACGTCCGTGCGCTCGCCCAGAGCGGCACCTTCGCCGGCAGCGGCCTGACCGCGACCGCGGGCGCGCCTGCGAAAAACCTGCGGATCACCAACGTCGATTGGAGCGGCTTCAGCGGCGGGATCACCGTCGATCGCGGCGAACTCGCGCCGCAAGGCAACAACCAGCTCGGCAACCTCGACATCACCGTCGGCACCGCCTATTCCACCACCAACAGCCAACTCGCCGGCCTGAGCGCCGGGGGCTCGAATCTCAGCGAATCCATCGGCAACCTGAACGGCAACGCCCTTGGCCGCGTCTACGGACAATTCACGCTCACCCTCGGCGCCAACAACGCCACCGGCGGCGATTTCGGCGGCATCATCGGCCAGAAATTTGACGGCACCGCGACCCAGACCACGCTCATCAAAACCGGCACCGGCACGCAGACCATTTCCGGCAACATCGTCGGCACAGGCACCGTCACCGTTTCGGGCGGCGTGCTGAAACTGTCCGGCGCCAACTCCTTCGCCCCGACCAGCGGTACCGTCGGCACCACCGTCAATTCCGGCGGCACGCTGCTGATCAACGGCACTTACAACCAGGGTTCCGGCGTCAATGTCGGGCGAATCGTCGTCAACTCCGGCGGCACGCTCGGCGGGAGCGGGTCGGTCTCCCTGTCCGACGTCAATGGCGGCACGACGGGCGTTTCGGTCAAAGGAACGTTCGCCCCGGGCGATTCCGGCATCGGCACGTTCACCGTCAACGACGCCAACTCCACCCGCTCGGCCTGGGCTTTTGAAGGCGGCGGCACGCTCAGCTACGACCTCGGCGCCGGCCTGACTTCGGACCAGCTCGCCCTCACCGGCGGGAAAGCCTCGAGTCAGATCTTTTTCAACAACAATGTCATCAACTTCACCGACTTGACGGCCGGCACACTGTCGATGGGGCAATACACCCTTATCGCCTCCGACGCCGCCAACGTCTACTCCGGCCTTACCCTCGACGCCAACAACTACATCACCGCCGGCCTCACCATCGGCACCGGGCTGTCTGCCTACTCGACTTCACTCCAGCAAGTCGGCAACAACATCGTCCTGAACATCTCCGCCGTTCCGGAACCGGCTTCTCTCGGCATGCTGGGCGTCGCCGGCCTGCTCGCGGCCCGGCGCCGCCGACGCGCGTAACCTCACGGTTCGCCGTCCTATCGTCCTCCTCCGCACCGGCGTCCGATCTCACGATCGGCCGCCGGTTTTCTTTTCGGGTCACACCGGTTCCACCAGGTCCGGCCCGTCGGTTTTGACGTTGTTTACCGCGGTCGACCCATGCCAAGTCTCCAGTTCCTCGTTCGATGTCGGCTGCAGCAGCTGCTTCAACGTATTGGCGGTGGCGGCGGGATCGAGCCAGGCGTCGTAAGTCGATTCGTCAAGAATGACCGGCATCCGCTGATGGATCGGCCGCATCAGGTCGTTGGCCTGCGTCGTGATCAGGCAGCAGGTTTCGATCGGTTCGGCATCAATCGATCCCGCCTCTTCCGAAACGGGCGGCTCCGGGTCGTCCGCGTGTCGCGTGACCGGGCCGCTGACCGGATACCACCGCTCCCAGATGGCGGCGAACGCGAACACGCGATCGCCCGGCCGATGAAAAAACCACGGCTGCTTCGGCGGCTTCGCCCCCTGCCACTCGTAAAACCCGTCGGCCGGCATCAGGCATCGACGTTTGACCAGTGCCTGTCGAAACATCGGGCTCGTCCGCAGCGTTTCCGCCCGTGCGTTGATCGGCTGCAGCTTCGGTTTACCCTTCGTCCACGACGGAATCAGCCCCCACTTCATGGCCGTCAATTGCCGCCGGCCGTCGTCCATCCGAACCACCGGCACAAACTGGCTCGGCGCCACGTTGTATCGCGGGTGCTCCGTGAACTCCTCAAACAGCGGCGTGAAATTCATCGCGTACGCGTGGCGGATCAGGTCGATTCGACGAACGGTGTAGCGTCCACACATGAACCCATCATATCCCGCATCACCTCGCCGATGGCAATGCGCCGGCCATCAACCAATGCAACAACGCGTCCGGCAATGATCTCGGAAAATCACTGCCGGACGCGTTGGTTGTGAGGTTAGCAATGAACGCGGCAGCCGACCCTACAGGCCGACGATGTTGAAGCCGCTGTCGACGTAGATATTTTCGCCCGTCACGCCGCTCGACAGATCGCTCAGCAGGTAGAC